>NZ_LSKH01000038.1:0-32876 GCF_001557395.1 Sphingomonas sp. CCH5-D11
ACCAACGTCGGCGTCTTGACGTTGCCGACAAGGCTCAGCGGCGAGCGATTCCAATAGCTCATGGGATCTTCCCACGGCAGCTTGGAGAACCAGTAGCGCGACGTGAACAGGGTGTTGTCCATGGTCAGCGCCTCGCTGATCCAGTTGATCACCGGCTTCTGCGTCGCCGCCGCCTTGAACCGGTTCGTCTTGCCGACGATCCACGACGTCAGCACGCCGCCGCCTGAGCCGCCGGTCACGAACAGGTTGTTCGGATCCGCCACACCTTCCGCGATCGTGGCGTCGACGGCGGCCATCAGGTCGTCATAGTCCTGGCTGGGATAGTTCTTGTCGATCAGGTTGGCGAATTCCGCGCCATAGGAGGTGGAGCCGCGCGGGTTGGTCCACAACACCGCATAGCCGCCGGCGGCATAGAGTTGCACGTCGGTGGCGAAGGTCGGGCCATAGGCCGAATGGGGGCCGCCGTGGATCTCCAGGATCAGCGGCACGCGCGTGCCCGGTTGCCAGCCCGGCGGCGTGGCAAGCCAGGCGTCGACCGGCCGGCCGTCGGGTGCGGTGACGGCCACCTTGCGCACCGGGGCCAGCGCCTTGGACGCGGTGAGCACCTGATTGAGGTTGGTCAGCCGGCGCGCCTTGCCGCCGCTGGTGACCCAGACGTCGGCGGGCGCCGACGCGTCGCCGCCGGTATAGGCGATGGTGCCGCCGCGCGAGACTGAGAAATCGCCGCCGGTGTACGGACGATCAAGCCCGCCGCCGGCGAGATTGTCCGCTACGGTCGTCATCCGGCCGTCCATGCCGATGCGGACGAGCTTGCGCTGGCCCTTGTCGTCATAGCTGGCGTAGAGCGAGCGGCCGTCGCCGGCCCATTGCGCATCCTCGATTGAGCGGTCGAGCGATGCGGTGAGCGAACGCGGCGCGGCGGCATTGGCGTCGCCCACGTAAAGCTCGGCATTGGTATAAGCGCGCCGCTTGTCGTCGAAGCCGATCCACGCGACCTTGCTGCCGTCGCTGGAGAAGCGCGGCGCCGCGTCGGGGCCGTCACGGCTGGTCAGCGTGCGCATCGCGCCTGAATTGGCGTCCACCGCGATCACGTCCGAATTCATCACCTGCCGCTCGGCATCGGGGCCGCGGATGGCGGAGAACAGGATCGTGCGGCCGTCGTCGCTCCAGGACAGCGGGCCGCCGTCATCGAAATTGCCGAAGGTTAGCTGCTGCGCCGCGCCGCCGTCGGCCACGACGACGAACAGGTGATCATAGCCGGGCTTGCGATAGCCGGGGCCGTCGTTGCGATAGGTGACCCGGTCGATCACCTCCAGCGGCTCGGCCCATTTCGCGCCCTCGGGCTTCGCGGGTGCCTTGCCGAGCTTGGCCGGCTCGCCGGCGACCGTGGCGATATAGGCGAGGCGGGTGCCATCGGGTGACCAGGAGAGGCTGTTGGGATCGCCCGGCAGGCTCGTCACCCGCGCGCTGGCGCCATTGCCGAGCCAGCGGACGAACAGCTGCGAGCGATCGCCGTCGCCTGCGACATAGGCGATGCGGGTGCCGTCGGGCGACCAGCGCGGGCTGGATCCGCTGGTGGCGAAAGGCGTCTGCCGGCCGCTCGCCACGTCGATGAGCCACAAGGAGGATTGCATCCGATCGGTCATGATGTCGCCGGTGCGGCGGACATAGACGATGGTGCGCCCGTCCGGGCTGATCTGCGGGTCGGCGGCGATCGACAGGCCGAACACGTCGCTGCCGGTGAAGGTGCGGCTGGGCGCTTGCGCCGGGGCGGCATTCGGCTGCTGCTGTGCGGCGGCTGGCAGGGTGACGGCGGGGAGGGCGATGGCGGTGCAGGCGAGAAGACAGGCGAGAAGGCGCATCAAGATACTCCGAAGGACGGATGGCATCTTGAAGCGCGATCAGCCGGTGCTGGCAAGCGGCAGGTGGCTGAAGCGCGAGCAAATCTCTTCGCGCCGGAGAGGTTGGCGACAGCCGCCTCGCGACCTTTGGCTTCTCGGCCGTGCCGTACGCGGATCAGGCGCGCGTGGCCGTCACCAGATAGTTCAGCGTCAGGGTATCGGAGAGGCTGAAGCCGCTAGTGGGCGAATAGCTGATGCCGCGTGTGTCGCGCACTGCCAGGCCCGCATCGGCCAGCATCGCCGTCAGCTCCTCGGGCGTGATGAAGCGATCCCAGTCGTGCGTACCGCGTGGGATGCGGCCAGTGCCTTCCGCCAGCGTGATCATCGCCAGGCGCGACACCGGCGTGCGGTTCGGCGTGGACATGATCAGCAGGCCGCCCTCGGCCAGCGCGCCCGCGAGCCCGGCAACGAACGCCGCGGGATCGGCGACGTGCTCGATCACCTCCATGCACGTGACGAGATCGAATTGCTCGCCGCCCAGCGCCTCGATCCCTCCCGCGCGATAGTCGATTACCAGCCCGCTCGCGGCGGCATGGTCGCGGGCGACCGCGATATTCTCCGCCGCGGCATCGATCGCGGTGACGGACGCGCCCAGCCGCTTGAGCGGCTCCGCCAGCAGCCCGGCGCCGCAGCCGACGTCCAGCGCGCTTCTGTGGCCAAGCGGGGTGAAGCTGTCCGGATCGAGATCGAAATGCCGGTCGGCCTGCTCGCGGATATAGCGCAGCCGCACGGGGTTTAGCCGGTGGAGCATCGCGGAGGACCCGCGCGGGTCCCACCAATCCTTGGCCATGCCGCCGAAATGCGCCGCCTCGCGCGCGATCACGCTGGCATGATTGCCGGACGGAGCGGTATCAGTTGTTACAGTTGCGTCGGCCATGACCGCCTCCTATCAGGCGCGCCTGTTTTCCCCAAGCACTCCGAAAGTAGTCCCGTGGCCCGCATCGTCATGAAATTCGGCGGCACCTCGATGGCGGGGATCGAGCGCATTCGCTCGGTCGCGGCGCGGGTGAAACGCGAGGCGGCGGCGGGCAATGAAGTGGCGGTGGTCGTCTCCGCCATGGCGGGCGAGACCGACCGGCTGGTCAATTTCTGCCGCGAGGCGAGCGCGCTCTACGATCCCAAGGAATATGACGTGGTCGTCTCCGCCGGGGAGCAGATCACCAGCGGGCTGCTGGCGATCGCGCTTCAGGCGATCGGCGTACCGGCGCGTTCGTGGATGGGCTGGCAGCTGCCGGTCAACACGTCCGATGCCTTTGCCAAGGCGCGCATCGAGACGATCGATAGCGCAGCGCTGCTCGCCAGCATGGGCGCGGGCGAAGTGGCGGTGATCCCCGGCTTCCAGGGCGTGCACGCCAAGGAGGGCGAACGGGGCCGCGTCACCACGCTTGGCCGCGGTGGCTCCGACACGTCGGCAGTGGCGGTGGCGGCGGCGATCAAGGCCGATCGCTGCGACATCTACACCGATGTGGACGGCGTATATACCACCGATCCGCGCATCGTGCCGCGCGCGCGCAAGCTCGCCAAGGTGACGTATGAGGAGATGCTGGAGCTCGCCAGCGTCGGCGCCAAGGTGCTGCAGACGCGATCGGTCGGCCTGGCGATGAAGGAGAATGTCCGCGTCCAGGTGCTGTCGTCGTTCACCGGCGAGGACGCGCCAATGGCGGATACATTGCCCGGAACGATGATCGTGGGCGAACAGGAGGTTGAAGACGTGGAACGCCAGCTGATCACCGGCATCGCGCACGACAAGAACGAGGCGAAGATCACGCTGACCGCGGTGCCCGACAAGCCGGGCTCGGTGTCGGCGATCTTCGAGCCGCTCGCCGCGGCGAACATCAACGTCGACATGATCATCCAGAATATCGCCCATGACCATGGCGCGCGGGGGACGGGGTCCACGGACGTGACCTTTACCGTGCCGTCCGCCGATCTGGCTCGCTCGATCGAGACGCTGAACCAGGCGCGCGAGGCGATCGGCTTCGCCGAACTGGTGCACGACACGCGCGTCGCGAAGATCAGCGTCGTTGGCGTCGGCATGCGCAGCCATGCGGGCGTGGCGAGCACCATGTTCTCGACCCTGGGCGCGCGCGGGATCAACATCCAGGCGATCTCGACCAGCGAGATCAAGGTCAGCGTGCTGATTCACGAGGACGAAACCGAGCTGGCCGTGCGCGTGCTGCACACCGCTTATGGCCTGGACGCCGACGAAGCGGCCTGAGCCGCTAGGTCAGCAGAACCGCCGCCGCGATGATCAGCGCGGCGACGATCAGCGCTGCCGCAATGAGGCGGCTGTCGAACGTCTGAGCCGGCGATGGTGCGGGCGGCGCCTCCGCGCGGCGGGCGAGCGCGCGGATGAGGCGCGGGAGATCGTCGCCGAGGCGGTCCACCTCCATGGCGACGGCAGCGGCGCGGCGCGACCAGCGTTCGGGTGACAGCCGCTCCATCACCAGCCGGCCACTGGCGCGCCGCATCGCCGCCGCGAGATCGAAGTCCGGCTCGATCGCGCCGAGCACGCCGTCGAGCGTGATCAGCGCCTTGAAGAGCAGCAGCAGATCGGGCGGAAAGGCGAGCTTTTCCTCCCGCAGCGTCCCGAACAGGTCCGCGACGAGATCGGCGAGCACCAGCCGACGGCCGTGGCGAACCACCAGCCCCTCCGCGATCGGCAGGAAGCGGGATATCTCCGCCTCGCGCTCCGCCCAGCGGGCCAGCGTTTCGGCGAGCAGTGCGGGGTCGTCCGTCACCAGCGCTTGGACGAAGGCGATGAATTCCTCGCGGCGGCGCGGGCTGACATGCCCGATCAGCCCGAAATCGATCATGCCGATGCGATCGCCCGGCAGACACAGGAGGTTGCCGGGATGCGGATCGCCGTGGAAACGGCCGTTTATCAGGGCCATCTGTAGCACGATGTCGGCGCCCGATGTGGCGATCACCGCCGGATCGATCCCGGCATCGCGCAGCGCCTGCGCATTGCGTGGCGGAATGCCGGCGAGGTGATCCATCACGATCACCGCCTCGGACGTATAGTCCCAATGGATGCGCGGAATGACAACGCGAGGATCGCGGACGAAATCCTCCCGCAGCAGATCGGCGTTGCGGCCTTCATTGGCGAAGTCGAGCTCGCCCAGGATCGCGCTGCCGAGCTGGCGGACGAGCTTGGTCGCACCGAAGCGGCGCGCCTCGGCATTGGATCGCTCCATGACGCGAGCCACCTCGCCCAGCAGGCGAAGGTCCGCCTCCATACGCGGGCGGATGCCAGGGCGGCGGATCTTGACCACGACATCAGTGCCATCGTGAAGCGTCGCGCGGTGCACCTGCGCCATTGAGGCGGCGGCCAGCGGTTCGGGATCGAAATGGGCGAAGACCGTCTCCGGTGGCTCGCCAAACGCGGCCTCCACTGCCGGGCGCAGATCGTCGAAGGGCAGGCGGGGTGCGGCGCTTTGCAAATGTTCGAATGCCGCGATCCAGTCAGGCGGCAGGATATCCGCGCGTGTCGCCATGATCTGGCCGAGCTTCACCCAGGTTGGGCCAAGCGCCTCCAGCGCGCGGCGGGTGCGATCGGGCAGGTCGAACGGCTCGGGCTGATCCTGCGCGCTGCCGAGGCCCAGGCGCGCAAGCAGCACGTCGAGGCCAAAGCGTGACATGACGGCGGCGACTTCGCTCAGCCGAGCGCGATCGCGGGCGGCGACCTTCAACGTGGCAAGCATCCCGATCACTCGCCGATCAGGTGAAGCGCGATCTGCCGGCGGTGCGCCGCGCGGCGATGTTCGAAAAGGTAGATGCCCTGCCATGTGCCGAGCACCGGGCGGCCGCCCACGACGGGGATCGACAGGCTGGTGGCGGTTAGCGCCGCGCGGAGGTGCGCGGGCATGTCGTCCGGCCCCTCGTCGTCATGCTCATAGTCGCGCGATTCGGGGGCGATGCGGGCAAGATAGCGTTCTAGATCACGACGTGCGGCTGGCGCGGCGTTTTCCTGGATCAGCAAGGAGGCGGAGGTGTGACGGATAAACAGCGTGAGCAGCCCCTGATCCACGCCGGTGGATGTGACCCAGCCGGTGACATCGCGGGTGAATTCATGAAGGCCTTGGCCGGGCGAAGTGACGATCAATTCGGTGGCGTGCTGCCGCATGTTTGTCTCCGCCGCGCGACCGGTGTAGCGGCGCGGTGATGAACGATACCACGATCGAGCGCCCAGGTTCCCCTCAGGCCGGTTCCCCTCAGGCCGGTTCCGCCCGCCTATCGCGCCGCATGGCGCGCGGCGCTGCATTTCTTGGCAGCGAGGTGGCCATCATGGCCGGCGCGATGAGCTGGGTGAGCGAGCGCAACCTCGTCGCCGCCATGTCCAATGCCGGCGGCTTTGGCGTGATCGCCTGCGGCGCGATGACGGTCGACCTGCTCGATGCCGAAATCGCCGCGACCAGTGCTCTGACCGATAAGCCGTTCGGCGTGAACCTGATCACCATGCACCCCGATCTGATGGCGCTAATCGAGGTATGCGCAAAGCATGAGGTCGGTCATGTCGTCCTCGCCGGCGGGCTGCCGCCCAAGGGCTCGCTGGAGGCGATCAAGGCTTCCGGCGCCAAGGTGATCTGCTTTGCCCCCACGCTGGCGCTGGCGAAGAAGCTGATCCGCTCGGGCGCGGACGCGCTGGTGATCGAGGGCTCCGAAGCGGGCGGGCACATCGGGCCGGTTTCCACGAGCGTGCTGGCGCAGGAGATCCTGCCGGCGATCGCCAACGATGTCCCGGTGTTCATCGCCGGCGGGATTGGCCGCGGCGAAGCGATTGCGGGCTATCTCGACATGGGCGCCGCCGGCGTCCAGCTCGGTACGCGCTTTGTCTGCGCGACCGAATCGATTGCGCATCCCCGGTTCAAGCAGGCGTTCATCCGCGCCTCGGCCCGCGATGCGGTGGCAAGCGTGCAGATCGATCCGCGCCTGCCGGTGATCCCCGTTCGCGCGCTGAAGAATGCGGGCGGAGAGCTGTTCACCGCCAAGCAGCGCGAGGTGGCGCAATCGTTGGACGAGGGCGCCGTGGCGATGGCCGAGGCGCAGCTTCAGATCGAACATTATTGGGCCGGCGCGCTGCGCCGCGCGGTGATCGACGGCGATGTCGAGCACGGCAGCGTGATGGCCGGACAGTCGGTCGGCATGGTGACCAGGGAAGAGCCGATCGCGGACATCATCGCCGCGCTGATGGCGGAAGCGGCGCAGGCGCTGGAGCAGCGCGCGGCCTGAGCCGCTTTTCGCTGGCGTGCCCGCTTGTCCAGGAGGCGGGCACGGCCGTTCACCCGATCATGGGCGGGCCGAAGACGGACCAGCCGGTGCGGTGCGCCAGCATCTCCAGTGCGCGCACGCCCAGCATCGAATTGCCATGCTGGTCAAGGTTGGGTGACCAGACGGCGACGGCGGCTGTTTCGGGAACGATCGCCAGAATGCCGCCGCCGACGCCGCTCTTCGCCGGCAGTCCGACGCGCAGCGCAAAATCGCCCGATCCATCATAATGGCCGCACGTCATCATCAGCGCGAGCAGCTTGCGCATGCGGCGCGCGACAGCATCCGCTTCCGCGTCTTCCGGCTGGCGGCGCGTGCGCGCCAGGAACAGCCCGGTCCGGGCCAGCCCCTCGCAGTCCAGCGTGATCGCGCATTGATTGACATAGGCCTCCATCACCTCGTCCGGCGGTGAGTGGAGATTGCCGTGATGGCGCATGAAGCTCATCATCGCACGGTTGAGATCGCCGCCTTCCTGCTCGGAGGCGAGGACGTCCGGGTCGAGATCGACCGTTTCCAGCCCGCCATGGTGGCGCGCGAAATCGACCACTGCGCTTGCCTGTGGATCGTCGCCCAGTTCCTCGACCAATATGTCCACCACGGCCAGGGCGCCGGCGTTGACGAACGGGTTGCGCGGGATGCCCTTTGTTCGTTCCAGATCCACGATCGAGTTGAACGGATCGCCGGACGGCTCGCGCCCGACACGTTCGAAGATGCCGTCACCCACCGCGCAAAGCGCAAGCTCCAGGGCGAAAACCTTGGCGATGCTCTGCAACGGGAATGGCGTCTGCGCTGCGCCGCCAGACACCAGATCGCCGCTTGTTGTCACAACGGCGATGCCGAAGGGGCCGGGTGCCAGCCCCTCCTCCTTTGCGTCGGCGGCGCGCTCGATCTCTTGTGCCTCGTCACTGATCTCTCGGGCGATCTGCGTCACGATCGCTTTCAGTTCGTCCACCGCCCGGGTTCGCGTCATGCCTGCTCCGCCATTGATCTGATCGTGTCGCACAACGTCGACCGGCGGGATCGGTGCCCTGCAAGGCTGGGTGCGGAGCCGTGTCCTTGGTGCAACGGCGTGCAAGGAAACGGGAACGGGCAGGGGATCCGGCGCCCTTTACCTTGCATTCACCCAATCACCGGCACAGCATTCCGGGGATAACGGAGCCGCCATGTCACGCGTAACGCAAGCCGTCGTCGCTATCGCAGCCATTGCTGCGGTTGCAGCCTGCGCCTCCCGGCCGAAGGAAGTGGCGATGGTCATGCCGCCGCCCGAGCCGGCACCGGTGCCGGTTCATGTCACGCCGCCGATCACGCCGATCAATCGCGGGCTCTCGCCAGCGGCGACCGTGTGGCACATGCGGGTGGCGCTGAACGTCGCCGCCCTCGCCTGTCGCGGCGCGCAGGAGGCGGTGATCGTGCAGCGCTACAATGCGATGCTGGCCAATCACAAGACCATGCTGGCCAGCGCCGAGACGCAGCTGTCCGACCAGTATCGCGCCGGCGGCGGGGACTGGCAGGACCGGTACGACGATGCCATGACGAAGCTCTACAACTTCTTCTCCCAGGCGCAGGCGCGCGATGCCTTTTGCACCGCCGCCGCCGCGACGCTGGCGGAAACCGAACGGCTTGGCCCCGGCGAGTTGCAGATGTTCGCCGCCGCCGTCCTGCCGACTCTTGATGCGCCGTTTGCGGAGATGCTGGCGCCCCGGCCGATGATCGCAGTCGCCGCGCCGGTGACAGCGCCTGTGGTTGGCGCTGCGCCGATTGCCGCGGCTCCCGTGGCAACGCGCGTCGCTGCCGTGGCTCCTGCTGCGGTGGTTGACCCGCGGGTGTCATCGCCTGCATCCGGCGCCACGACGCTTGCCGAACGCACCGGGGCCGCCGGCCCGGCGATCGCGGCCGCCGCGGTAATGAAAGCGGCCGGAGGCAGGCCGAAACAGCCCGCCGGCGCTGCCTTGTCGCCCGCCGCTGGTACGCCCCGTGCGGCCGTGGCGACGCGTGCGGCGTCACCGGCTGCGGCGGAGGATGCCCCGGCCGTTGCGCAGCGGGTGCCTTGGATCGAGGTCGATACCGCCGTCTTCAAGGACTGACCGGATCGGCTCCATGGGGCTACCCGAGCCCGCAACGTTCGGTTAACAACGGCGAAATGGAAACCGGCCAAGCCGACCAGCCGCTGGAAGGGCGCTTTGCCGGCGTGGAACATCGCCTGCCGGTGCGCGTCTATTTCGAGGACACGGACCTGTCGGGCGTGGTCTATCACGCCAATTACCTCCGCTTCATGGAACGCGCGCGGTCAGACATGCTCCGCCTGGCGGGCGTGGATCAGCGCGCGGCGCATGACGCGGGGCTGGGGGCCTATGCGGTGGCGAGCCTCGCCATCCGCTACGTCGCGCCGGCGCGGCTGGACGATGCACTGGTCGTGTCCACCCGGGTGACGGCGGTTCGCGCGGCCAGCGTTTCCATTCATCAAAGAGTCATGCGCGACGCGCTTGTGCTGGCGGAGGCGGATGTCGTGGCGGCGCTGGTGGCGCCGTCGGGGCGGCCGCGCCGGCAACCGCGAGACTGGATCGACCGTTTTGCCGCGCTTGTCGACAAGGGGGAAAAGAGGCCTTGAACCCGTTCTTCAATACCGACGCTGCCACGCTCTCACCTATTGCCCTGTTCCTGCAGGCCGATTGGGTGGTGAAGCTGGTGATGTTCGGCCTGCTCGCCGCAAGCATCTGGACCTGGGCGATCATCTTCATGTTCTGGCGCAAGCTGGGTCGCACGCGGCGCGCCACCGAGACGTTTGAGCGCGATTTCTGGAAGGCGGACGACATCGATGCCTTCTACAAGACGCGGGCGGACGAGGATCTGCCGAGCGCGCGCGTTTTTGCGGCGGGCGTTGCCGAATGGCGCCGCTCCACGCAGGGTGCGGTGATCGATCGCGGCGGCACGCGTGAGCGGTTGGCGACGACGATGGGCGCGGCCGTTGCCAGCGAAATCGACAAGCTGTCGGACCGGCTGAACGTGCTGGCGACCGTCGGATCGGTGGCGCCGTTTGTCGGCCTGTTCGGCACGGTGTGGGGCATCATGCGCAGCTTCACCAGCATTGCCAGCCAGCAGAATACCAGCCTGGCCGTGGTGGCGCCCGGCATCGCGGAGGCGCTTTTCGCAACGGCAATCGGCCTGTTCGCGGCGATCCCGGCCGTGATCGCGTACAATCGCTTCAGCCACGCTATCAATCGTATCGAGGCGCGGCTCAATCGCTTCGCCGATGGTTTCCACGCGACGCTCTCGCGTCAGCTGGACCGCGAGCGGTGAGGGGCGTCATGGGCCATCTTGCGCCGGCTCGGGAGCGCTGAGAGGTGGCGATGCAGCTTCCTTCGCAGCGATCGGGCGGCCGCCGTGCACCGATGGCAGACATCAACGTGACGCCGCTTGTCGACGTCATGCTGGTGCTGCTGATCATCTTCATGGTCACCGCGCCGCTGCTGACGGCCGGCGTGCCCGTAAATCTGCCAGACAGCCGCGCCAAGCCGCTGGATCAGGACAAGCAGCCGACCGAGATATCGCTGGACGCCGACGGCCGGATCTTCATCGCCAAGGATGAGGTGTCCGAAGACGCGCTGGCCGAACGGCTCGATGCAATCGCGGCGCAGTCGGGCGAAGGCGATCCGCCGCAAGTGTATCTGCGTGCCGACCGCGCGCTGGATTACGGGCGTGTGATGCGCGTGATGGGTGAACTCAACCGCGCCGGGCTGAATCGCGTCGCTCTGGTGACGATCGGGGACGAGTGACCCGAATGGAGCGGTCGGAAAAGGTCGGGCTTGGAGTAGCAGGCGCAGGGCATCTGATCCTGTTCGGCCTGCTGTCGGTCGGCTTTCTATCGACCCCCAATCCGGAAAAGCTGAAGCAGCAGCCGATCGACGTCAGCCTGGTGAAAGACGTCGGGCTGGAGGCGACCGCACCGCAAGCGGTAGAGGAGCCGGCGCAGTCGATCGCGCCCGAGACTGGCGAACCGGACGATGCCGCGCCGCCCGCTCCCTCGGAACCAGCACCTGCGCCGGAGCCGGCACCCGCACCGCCGCAACCGCAGCCCAAACCAGCGCCGCCCGAGCCTGCGCCGAAGCCCGCGCCAAAGCCGAAGCCTGCGCCGCCCAAGCCGGCGCCAGCACCGAAACCTGCCGAGAAGCCCAAGCCCCGGCCCAATCCGGCCGCCGAGCGCGCCGCGGCCCAGAAAGCCGCCGCCGCGAAGGAAGCAGCGGAAAAGAAGGCAGCTGCGGCCGCCAAGGCCAAAGCGGCTGCCGAGGCGAAGGCCAAGGCCGCAGCCGACGCCAAAACCAAAGCGGCTGCCGATGCAAAGGCGAAGGCAGCGGCGGCAGCAAAGGCGCGCGGATCGGGATCGGACAGCGAATCGAAGAGCGCGCGGCCGCGCGGCGGTCGTCTCGGAGATGACTTCCTCAAGGGCCTAACCAGCGAGCCATCAAAGAGCCGCAGCCAGACGCCGCGCGCGGCGAAGATCGATGCCACCGCTCTTGCATCGATCGTCCAGGCGATCGCGCGGCAGATCCAGCCCTGCGCCGATCGGCAGGTCGACCCAGGTCCGGGCGCCAATGAAATCGTAACGACGCTGAACCTGCGCCTGAACGAGAATGGCACGCTGGCCGCCACGCCCACCATGGTCCGCCAGACCGGAGTCACCGCCCAGAACGAACGCTATGCCCAGCGCGTCAAAGATCTGGGCATTGCGGCGTTCAAGGGTTGTTCGCCGTTGAAGCTGCCGCCGGAATATTATGACACGCCCAACGGCGGTTGGAACAACATCAACTTCAAATGGAAGCTGCGGTGACGATTGGCTGAGGCGCTTTCGCGGTGCGTAGCCGGCATCTTGCTGGTCGGATCGCGGCCGCTACATGCGCCGTTCATCTAGGCCCGTGGATGGGGCAGGATGCGCTCCGATCCGGGAGCCGGGCCCAACGTCCGAGTGAGAGGAAGACGATGAAACGCTTTGCCCTGTTGGCCCCGCTCATGCTCGCGATGCCGGTGATCGCGCAGGACGTGCCGCCAACGCCGCTAGTGGTGCCCGGGACAGCTGCCCAGAGTCAGGCGCCGGGCCAGCCCGAGCCCGTAGAGGCGCCGGCGCAGACCGCCGGCGGGCCGCTGGAAGTCGACGTGACCGGTGGCATTTCCGCGCCGATGCCGATCGCCATTCCGGCGATGCCGGCAGCCGCGATCGCGCAGACACCGGCGGGATCGACGGATGCGCTCGGCCGTCAGCTGGCCGAAATCGTGACGAACGATCTGCGCAATTCCGGCCTGTTCAATCCCTTGTCCCCGGCACAGTTGCGCACCGTATCATTCCCTGAGGTGACGGCGCCCGCCTTCGATTACTGGGGCGGCACCGGATCGCAGGCGCTGGTACAAGGCTATATTCGTGCCAATGGCGACGGCACGCTGACGGTTGGCTGCTACCTTTTCGACGTGTCCGCGCAGACCGAACTGATGCGCCAGGGCTTCGTGGTGCCGCCATCGGACTGGCGCCGCGCCGCGCACAAATGCGCCGACATGGTCTACACCCGGCTGACCGGCGAGGGACCGTATTTCGACAGCCGCGTCGTCTATGTTTCCGAAACGGGTCCCAAGGGCAAGCGCATCAAGCGCCTGTCGATCATGGATCAGGACGGCGCCAACCACCGATTTCTGACCAATGGCCAGTCGATCGTGCTGACCCCGCGCTTTTCGCCGAACCAGCAATCGATCGTGTACATGAGCTATGTCGGTCGTGTGCCGGCGATCTACGTCTATGAAATCGGCTCCGGGCGGCAGCGGCTGGTGGTGCAAAATGTCGCCACCACCTTCGCCCCGCGCTTCTCGCCGGATGGTCGCTGGATCCTCTTCTCCATGGCGTCGGGTGGCAACACCGATCTCTATCGCGTCGCGGCGGGGGGCGGCACGCCGCAGAAGCTGACGAACTCGCCCGGGATCGACACCGGCGGCAGCTATTCGCCCGATGGAAGCCGGATCGTGTTCGAGAGCGATCGTTCCGGCGGGCAGCAGCTTTACGTGATGAATGCTGACGGATCGAACCAGCAACGCATCAGCTTCGGTGGCGGTCGCTATGGTACGCCGGCGTGGAGCCCGCGTGGCGACATGATCGCGTTCACGCGCATGTCAGGCGGGTTTCGCATCGGCATCATGAGCCCGAACGGATCGGGCGAGAAGATCCTGACCAACAGCTGGCATGATGAGGGTCCGTCGTGGGCGCCGAACGGCCGGGTGCTGATGTTCTATCGCTCGGCGCAGGGGCGTAGCGGCAAGGCGGATCTCTGGTCGGTCGATCTGACCGGCGTAAACGAGCGCCGCGTGCCGACGCCGCTGGACGGTTCGGATCCTTCATGGGGTCCGATCCGGCCGTGAATTTGATATCGGGGCAAACGGGGACGGAATATGGGAGAAAAAGAATGGCGAGACTGACCACCACCATCCTGCTCGCGACTGCGCTGGTCACCACGGCCGCCTGCTCGAAGAAGCGGCCCGAGGTTCTGCCGCCCGCGCCGGGTGAGGCGCCTGCCGAGACGACCGGTCCGACCGGTCCGACAGAGGGGGCCGTCGTTCCGGGCTCGTCCGAGGACTTCAAGCGTTCGGTGACGAGCGACACGGTGAATTTCGGTCTCGACCAATATGATATCGATGGCACCGCGCGCGGCATCCTCGACAGCCAGGTTGTGTGGCTGCAGCGCTATCCGAACGTGCGCGTGACGATCGAGGGCCATGCCGACGAGCGCGGCACGCGAGAGTATAATCTGGCGCTCGGCGATCGCCGCGCCAACGCTGCGAAGAACTATCTGGTGGCGCGCGGAATCTCGCCCAGCCGCATCACCACGATCAGCTACGGCAAGGAACGCCCGCTGGCGCTTGGATCGGACGAAGAAAGCTGGGCACGCAATCGCCGCGCTGTGACGGTGGTCCTGAACTGATCCTGCCTGGAGCCGTGCTGGGCATTGGTCGGCACGGCTCTAGCAGATTAGGTAAGCACACCCTCGGTCAACGACCAGCGACGAAAAGAAGCGGGCGTCCGCGCCGTTTCGCGAACGCCCGCACGAGCAGCGGCGGCGATGCGGGAGCGAGACGCGCCGCTGCAAGCGTCAGGCGGCGCCCACGGACGGTGCCAAAGCCCAGATGGTGAGCAGGAAGCCGGCAAACAGCGCCGGGAAAAAGCTCGGACGATGCATTGTTCGTCTCCTTTCCCGAGCGCAGATGCCAGGGTCGGGCCCGGTCGTCAGCGGCGTAGCGACCGGAACGCCGCCAGTGCGACAAGCACGTATCCTTGCGCGACGAAGCTGCCGGGGGGGCGGCGCCTCAGTCCGGCTCAACGGGGGATATTGCGTCTTTCGCCGTGCTGCCGGCAAGCGGGCGCGCTTCCTCGATCAGCAGCACCGGAACGCCATCTCGGATCGGGTAGGCGAGGCCCGCTGCGGTCGATACCA
Organism: Sphingomonas sp. CCH5-D11; assembly: GCF_001557395.1. Taxonomy (NCBI): domain Bacteria; kingdom Pseudomonadati; phylum Pseudomonadota; class Alphaproteobacteria; order Sphingomonadales; family Sphingomonadaceae; genus Sphingomonas; species Sphingomonas sp. CCH5-D11. The sequence continues at coordinate 14,633 of NZ_LSKH01000038.1, forward strand.
ATTCGTTCGCCGTGCTGTCGAAGGCGAGCGGCGTCCGCGTGACGGGACAGACAAGCCGCTCAAGCAACCAAGGATCGATCGTCATTGCAGCGTGACGCGATCGTCGCCGTCATGGCGGCCGAAGAACTGCATCAATTGCACGATCAGATCGGCCCTTATCGTGATCCCTTCGGCCTCTAGCAGGGCCTGTTTGGCCGCAACGTCGAAAGGCGCGATCTGCGCGATCCCGTTCACGAGGCTCTGGTCGTCCAGTCGGGACACGGCCTCCCAATCCACCGCATAACCTTGGTTCTCGGCGAAGCGGCGCGCCTCCATTTCGAGCGATGCGCGCGCGCCGAGCGAGAGGGTTTCGGGTTCGCCGGCGGGTACAAGCTCCGCCTCCACCTGGCGGAACAGCGTGCTTACATCCAGCTCGCGCAGCACCCGGAAAAGCGACAGACCCTCCAGCACCAGATTGGACCGGCCATCATCCAGCATCTCGATTTCGGCGATGCGACCCACGCAGCCGATGTCGTAGAGTGCCGGCCGGTCGCCGGCCCCTGCCTCCATGATGCGCGGTTGGATCATGCCAATGCGCCGGTCGCGCGCCATCGCGTCCGAAACCATGGCGCGGTAGCGGGGCTCGAAGATGTGCAGCGGGAGGTGCATGCCCGGGAAGAGCAGGGCGCCGGGCAGGGGAAAGATGGATAGGCGCGTCGTCCGAACAGAATGGCGGACAGGCGACGACGCTGGGCCGACACCCAGGGATCCTCCAGCCCGACCACTTCAAAGAGCTTCAGCAACTGCTGGCGGGCAGCGCCCTCGTTCCAATCGCGATCCTGCGCGGTGATCGCGAGGAAGCCATCGGCCGCCGCATCCCGGTCGCCAGCCGCCATCTGCGCATTGGCCAGATCGAAGCGCGCCTGAAGATCGCCAGGGTTTGCCGCCACGGCGGCCTCCAGCGGCGCGAGATCGTTCACCTGCGGCGCGGATCGGGCGAGCGCCAGCGCAGAACGGGCTCGTTCGAGATCGGGGCGGCCAGCGACATCCTCGGGCAGATCCTGAAGGGCAGCTTCCGCTTCCTCATGGGCGCCGGCTGCCACCAGCGCCCGGATCCGGCCGGACAGTACCGCTGGATGATCAGGCGCCATTTCGAACAGCTGGTCGAAGATCGACAGCGCGCGCTCCAGGTCACCTTCGCCGAGCACCTGTTCGCCCATCGCGATCAGCGGCTCGAGCTCTGCCTCCTGCGCCTGTGCATCGCCTTCAATCGGCAACTGGCGCAGCAATTGATCAAGCGTGGCGCGCAGCTGGGATTCGGTACGGGCGTTGGTCAGGTCGGCAACCAGCTGGCCCTGGAACATCGCATAAACGGTGGGGATCGAGCGGACCTGGAATTGCGACGCGATGAACTGGTTCTTGTCCGTATCGACCTTGGCGAGCACGACGCCCTTGTCGGCGTAAGCGGCCGCGACCTTTTCGAGCACTGGGGCGAGCGCCTTGCACGGGCCACACCATTCGGCCCAGAAATCGATGATGACCAGCTTCGTCATCGACGGTTCGACCACGTCGCGGCGGAACGCCTGAACGGCTTCCTTTTCCGCGGCACTCATTCCCAACGTAGCCAAGGGCTGCTCCCGATTAGTCGTTCGCCCCCTTATGTGGTGACGGGCCGGGGGAAGCAAACCCCCCGGCCCGTCCTGTCCATCAACACAATGGCTGCGCCGGCGCGCAGGCCGGGATCAGAATGCAGCGGTCAACGAGAAGAGGACCGTGCTGTCCGCGATCGAACCCGTGCCATCCTGGCCCTTGCTGAAGCTTGGCTGGATATAGGCCGTGTCCCGGCTGCTGAGATTGGTGTCGACATAGGCGACACCCAGCGTCAGCGGCGTGTTGGGGATGGCGAGGTCTGCGCCGATCAGCCAGTCGATATATTCGCCGGTAGGCGACACGCTGGTCGCAAACGGCCCCAGTCCCTCATTGCCGTTGGAGAAGCCAATATGGCCCTTCAGCGTGACGGGCGTGTTCGGCACGGCAGCTGCGCCGTCGACCCAAACGTAGATATTGTCGTTCTTGTCGCCCGGATCGTCATAGATGCCTTCCGCCGCCGATGCGCCGTTCAGATACCAAGCACCGAGCGCCTCCTGCTTCGGCGCATAGGCGAGACCCACCGTCAGCGCAGCCGGGCCGAGCGTGCTGGAAACCTTGACGTAAGGCTCGATGAAGTCGGTGTTGTCGAAACCGCCCGGATACATGTACCAAGTGGCGCCAACGTCGACGGACACATCGTTGAACGTGGCCTTGTAGCCAGCGATCAAATCGAGCTCCATGTTGGCACCGCCGAACGTGCCCCAGCCGGCCAGGTTCGACCCCCAGGTGCCGATATACACGCCGCTTTCATGCGCGATGGTGAGGCCGCCCTGCACGGCAAGGTTCTCGTCAGTTTGGGAGACGCCGCGGAAGCGATAGTCGGATACCAGTCCGACACTGCCGCTCACCGTTACGGCCTTGGGTGGCTCTTCGTCCTGTGCGGCGGCGGGAAGCGCCAGCATCGCCAGGGCGAGGGCGGGAACATATTTCAGTAACGTCATGGAACCTCCTGTTGGCAGAGGCTCCTCCTGCTTCCGATCCGCCCGCGCTCCTCCTCCCCTATGGAGCGGTCGCGGGCTGGCCGAACACTCTGACGCTACCGCAGCAAATCGAATGTAATGTTGCTGAATTGCGTCAAAGTGTTTCTAGCATCATGGTTTATGCGGCGAGTGTGGCAATCCGGCCACGTTGACCACGCAGTTCGACCGGATTGCCGGCCGCCTTGCGACGCTGGAACCAGTCACGCAGCAGTTCCGCAGTAGTGTGATCCACCGCGTCAAGCTTCGACACGTCGAGCCGAACGGGCGCGCCCGCGGGAACGCGGTCCAGCGTCGCGGAAAGCTTCGGGAGTGTCACGAACGTCGCGGCGCCATCAAGCTCGATTGCATGAGCATCGCCGTCACGCTGCTCGCGCACCTTAAGCCTCAACCGGCGCAGGTTGGGGATGAGTTCCAGGACAGTCAGCGCAATGCCGGTGAGAACGCCCGTCAGCAGATCGGTTGCGACAACCATGATCAGCGTCACGGCCCAGATGGCAACCGGCAGCAGCCCATAATCCTTGAACAGATGCTTGGCATGCTTGAGGCTGACCAGGCGCCAACCCGTTACCACCAACACGGCGCCAAGCGACGCCATGGGAATGGCGCGCAGCAGCCAGGGAAGGAGCGCGACGAAGCCGAGGATCCAGATACCGTGCAGGATTGCCGAGGCGCGCGTAACCGCACCGGCCTGGACGTTGGCCGAGCTGCGAACGATCACGCCGGTCATCGGCAAGGAGCCGGCGAACCCGCACAACAGATTACCCACGCCCTGTGCGCGCAGTTCCTTGTTGTAATCGGTGCGCACGCCGTCGTGCATCTTGTCCACCGCTGCGGCAGACAGCAGCGTCTCCGCCGAGGCGATGAAAGCGATGGCCACCGCGGCAGTCAGAACGGCGGGATCCATGAAGCGCGACACAAAGCCGCTTTCCGGCGGCGCGATGGCGGCAACGATCGATTCAGGCACGACCACCTTGGCCACGTCAAAACCGAAGATCAGCGTCAGCACCGTCGCCGCGAGCACACCAACCAGCGCGCCCGGTAGCAGCCGGAGCGATTGCGGGCGGAACTTCTCCCAACCGACCATGGCGATGATGGTGACGAGCGCGAGCATGAACGCCAGCTCGGTCGCACGGATGTCCGACGACAGCCCAAGCAGGCGGCCCGGCATGGCGGCGAGGTTTTCCGGCCCCGACGACAATGGCCGCGCATCGAACAACACGTGGAACTGGCCGACGACGATCAGCACGCCGATGCCAGCAAGCATTCCGTGGACCACGGCCGGGCTGATCGCCCGAAACCATCCGCCCAGACGGAAAATGCCGGCGGCGACCTGGATCGCGCCGGCAAGGATGAGGATCGGGCCAAGGGCGGAGAGCCCCTGATCGCGAACCAGTTCGAACACGATGACCGCGAGTCCGGCCGCCGGGCCGGAGACCTGCAGCGGCGAGCCGGCGAGGGCGCCGACCACGATGCCGCCGATGATACCCGTGATCAGTCCCTTTTCGGGCGCAACGCCTGATGCGACCGCGATGCCCATGCACAGCGGCATCGCGACCAGGAACACCACGATTGAGGCGGTGAGATCTCGCCCCAGGAACTTGATCGAGGGTATGGAGACGCCGGGGCGCTCTGCCGCTGCCTGGGTCATTATTCCGCTGCCTCTTGCGTGATGAAGTCCGCCGCCAGCCGCTTCGCAGCAGGCAGCGCGACCGGAAGCGGGCGATCCTCGCGGACGGACTCGAAGCGGCCGGTCTCGCCATTCAGGGCGAGCATCTGACCTGCGTGAATGTCCACGAACCAGCCATGAAGCGCGATTTCACCGCGCGCGATGCCAGCAGCGACCGACGGGTGCGTGCGCAAGTGGGCCAGCTGCGCCACGACGTTCTCGAGGCTGACCGCGCGAACGCGCGCACCGTCATCCATATCGGCGTAGCTCGAATCGACAACCTGCCGTGCCGCCGAACCGTGCCGCAGCCAGGCAACGACGTTGGGCATGGATTCGAGTTTGGCGGGATCGCCGGCGAGGCCCTTCATGGCGCCACAATCGGAATGACCGCACACGATGATGTCGCGAATGCCGAGCGCCAACACGGCATATTCGACGGTCGAGGTGACGCCGCCGTTCTGCGTGGCATAGGGAGGCACGATGTTGCCGGCGTTGCGGCACACAAAGAGGTCGCCGGGCTGAGCCTGCATGATCTGTTCGGGAACCACGCGCGAATCAGCACAGCTGATCATCAGCGCCTTGGGCTCCTGACCATGGTTCGCGAGCTTCGAATAGAGCGCGCGGCTGTCCTCATAGACCTTCTTTTCGAAGTCAAAGACACGGCCGATCAGTTCGTTCACGGAAGCTGCTCCTGAAATTGGAACAGCCTACATAATTGCTGCGCCTTTCTGGCCCGCAGCGATCACGTTACGTTTTGTGTCCGGCCGCCAATTGGGTGATCGGCAAAACAATCGTGGCGACCAGCCCGTCCTCCGGGCGATTGGCAAGTGTGAGGGTTCCCCCTTCCGCCTTGATCGCCTGAACCGCGATCGGAAGACCAAGTCCAAAGCCGATCGTGTCGCGCCCGCGCGCCGGGTCAAGGCGGACGAACGGTTCCAGAACGTGTGCCAGTTCCTTGTCGGGGATGCCGGGGCCCGTATCAAGGACTCGGATGGTGACGACGCCGTCGCCGGGCGCGAGTTCGACCACCGCTGACGCCCCGTATTTCAACGCATTGTCGACCAGGTTGGTCAGGGCGCGCTTCATCGCCAGCCGACGCAGGCGGAGCTCGAGATGGTCGGGACCGACGTAGCGCGCCTCATGGCCGCGATCGGTGGCGTCATCGACCAGTGTGGCGCACAGCACCGCGAGGTCCAGGGCTGAGCTTTTCTCGGGATCATTGTCCCCGCTGAGAAAGGCCAGAAGCGAGGCGATCATCGCCTCCATTTCCGAGATGTCCTGCCCGATCGCTTCGCGTGTGTCAGCGCTCGCGATCGTCTCGGTTCGAAGGCGGAGTCGCGCGAGCGGCGTGCGCAGGTCATGCCCGACCGCCGCGAGCGATTGCGTGCGCGCCTCGATCAGTGCGCCGATCCGTGCCTGCATCCGGTTGAAGGCGCCGACCAGACGGCGAACTTCGCGCGGGCCGCCTTCGGGCACCGCGCCGACCTCGTCATGGCCAACGCGGTCCGCGGCCTCGGCCAGCCGGCGCAAGGGGTGGAGCGCACGACGCAGCATCAGCCCGCCCAGCACCATCAGCGCGACTGCCGGCACCAGCCCCAGCAGGATCCGCTCAAAGGCGAAATCCAGCCGCGCCACCGCGTCCAGCGTGCGAAAGTGCAGCCAAGTGTCGTCCCGCAGGCGCAGCGCGCCGCGCACCTTGGAACTTCGCCCCGGCGAGATGAGCCGTAGCCGCAAGTCGCCCGTGCGCAGCGTCGGCTCCCAATCAACGATCTGCCGACGCATGGGATCAAGCGCCGGCTCGACCGCGGGCGGCACCCCGGCTGCCCCGTCCCACTGCACCTCATAGCGATCGGTGGTCAGCTCATGCGCGAGCGCCGGGCGCTCAGCGGGTGGCCGATCTTCCAGCAGGCGCCGGCTGATTACCAGATGTTCCGCCAGGCGCCGTGCCTCGTCATCGCGGACCGAGAACTCGCTCGCCCGCTCGTAGAGCATGGTCGAGACGCCAAACTCGATCAGCATGGTGAGGAGAAGAATGGCCACGACCTGCCCGAGCAGGCCGACGCTGGGAAGCCAGCGCCTCAACTGCGCTCCACCGGCACGTTGAGCATATAGCCGACACCGCGCACGGTGACGATCGGCGCCTGTTCGCCGGCGCTCGACAGCTTGCGGCGCAGGCGGCTGACCAGCACGTCGATCGACCGATCGGAACTGTCGCCCAGCCGGGTGCGCGAAAGCTCGATCAGGCGTTCGCGGGCGATGACGCGCTGTGCGTGATCGGCAAGGGCGACGAGGAGGTCGAATTCAGCGCCGGTCAGATCGACCGAGGCGCCCGTGGGCGAGGTGAGCTCGCGCCGCGGCAGGTTGACCGTCCAGCCCTCGAAGCGCAGCAGCCCCTGATCGCCCTCGCCAGAGCGGCGGTCCAGCGCTGGCCGGCGAAGCACTGCCCGGACCCGCGCGACCAGTTCACGCACGCCAAATGGCTTGGCAATGTAGTCGTCCGCGCCCAGTTCCAGGCCGACGACCCGGTCGGTCTCGCTCGATCGCGCCGAGATAAAGATGATCGGCACGTCGCTTTTTTGCCGAAGCGACCGGCACAGATCGATGCCGCTGGTGCCCGGCAGCATGATATCGAGCAGCACCAGATCCACCGGCCCGGCATCCAGCGCCAGCCACATTTCCGGCGCGGCAGAGGCCGGCCGCACGTTGAACCCGTTTTCCTGGAGCGCGCGCGCTGTGAGCGTACGCAGCGCGGGATCGTCCTCGACGAGCAAGATGGTAGGGGCTGTCATGCCGCAGCGCAGGTAGGCGGGGAGGACCTCTTCGGTCAATCTTTCTGGAAGAATGTGCTTTTGGGGGTTGCAGGGGTTGAATCGCGCTGCTAGTGGCCGCGCCTCACCCAGCCCGGAGGCTTCCGGGACTGACGCCAGAGCGGGCGTAGCTCAGGGGTAGAGCACAACCTTGCCAAGGTTGGGGTCGAGGGTTCGAATCCCTTCGCCCGCTCCAGTTTCTTCAGCGATAGCAGCATATTAGAAACTGCCGCCTCGGCGGATCGGTGCGATGTGTCTTGCAAGCTTCGTGGCGCGCGCTGCAAAAGTGGCCGACCTCTTGCCCGCATCCTTCTTCTACTTTGGCCGGCCCCGCATGTGATCTGCTGGCGCCGCGTCCCTATGGCGTGCTGAGCGGGGCGAGCATGCGCTCGAACACCGATTCGTCGATCTGCTGCCCGCACAGTTTGGCGCGGCTGCGGCCGGCCATGATGCTGGAGAATAGCGCGGTATCGGCCACGGACAGCGAGCGGTCGGGATGCATCCAAGCCTTCAGGTATCGACCGGAGGTTCGCCCGCGAAGATAGCGCAACTGCGCGGCGAAGGGAGCAAAGGTCGGATCGCGCGCGACAACGAGCATCAGTTCGAATGACGCTTTCAGCGCGACCTCGTCGGGCAGCGCCATGGTGCCGGACAGCGACATGGCTGGCAATTCCCCTTCGAGCGGCGCCACGGTGCGTCGGTACGTGCTCTCGAATGCGGCGCGCAACAGTTCCGCACTGCTCCGGAAGCGACTGGATACCATGCCCAGCGTCACCTCCGCCGCTTTCGCCACGGCTCGGTGAGTGAGGCCGGGAAGCCCGAACTGAGCCACCGTTGCCGCTGCCGCTGTCGCGATATGCTGGGTCATTTGGTCCCATGCCGGCTCAGGCGGCTGGCCGGCAACCGCGGCGGTCCGTGCCATGGTCCGCAAGGGCGCGGCAGCGCCGGAACGACCGGACGACCATTCCGTCCAGGTCCGGCAGGTTTCCTCGAGCACTGCGCGATCAAGTGGACGCCGCCAACGCAGCAGATGCAGGCTGGATTCACCGTCAAACAGAGCCATCACCGCGCCGGTCAGCTCGCCAAAGCCGAAATGGGCGCACAATGGCGTCCAGAAATCCCTCCAGAGGGCGGCCCATTCCTCGGCCGGCCCTCGTTCGGTCGGGTTGCGCATCGCCTGTGCCTGCGCCTCGCGCCAGGCGAAGGCTAGCGGCCGCTGCTGTTCGCACCAGTCATCGATCAGCGTTGCGAGCAGCGGCGCGAAGAAAGACGGATCTCCGGGGAGTGTATCCAGCGCCGCGAGCTGGCGCATTGCCCACTCGCGCGCCTGTATGCACGCGGCATGCGAGGCGCGCCGGACCAGCTGATCCATGCCGCCGAAGTGATGATAAATTGATGAGGTTGGAATGTCCGCGTGCAACGCCGCCGCGCGCGCGGACACACCCGCCGCCCCCTCGCATTCCCACAAAGCAATGACGCTCGCTTCCAGCCGATTAACGGTTGTGACGCCGACGTCGCCGGGCTCGGCTGATTGCTGTTTCATCCGCTCCATCTAGCTTTCTGAAATCGTTCGGTCACCCGCACACAAGCCTTGATACAGATGTTCTACAAGGTGCGTTCTGGATTAGGCGAAGAATAGCAGTCTGGTAGAAAACGACCTGTCACGACCACGTAACCAGCTGGACCCGTGCGAGTCATACAACCGTTCTAATGGCGCCCCGAGGGACAAGGGAAGGGGCGTCAATGACTATCGGAAAGGGCCATCAGCTAACCGCGGTGTCCATGCTTGCACTGCTGACGGCTACGCCGGCTTTCGGACAGGCGCTCGCCAGCAATGCGGCGGCGGTGCCGGTCGCCCCCGTTGACGCACCAGGCGATAATGCTGCCGACGGCGACATCGTTGTGATGGGGTCGATCCTCCAGGCGCAGCGCTCTTCAATCGAGCAGAAGCGAAATGCAGACAATCTGATCGATGTCGCCGCGGCGGACGCGGTGGGGCGTTTCCCTGACCAGAACAGCGCCGCTGCGCTGGCCCGCCTGCCCGCGGTCGCGGTTCAGCGCGATCAGGGGCAGGAACGCTATATTCAGGTGCGCGGCGCGCCGAACCGCTGGACCTCCGTCAGCATCGATGGCGTCCCTGTGGTGGGCGTGGATGAAGGCGGCACAACGCGCGCCTATCGCTTCGATGCCATTCCGGCGGTTCTGCTGAGCGGCCTTGCCATCAACAAGTCGCTCACGTCGGACATTCAGGCCGAAGCGATCGTCGCAAGCATCGACCTGCGCACCTATTCGCCCATGTCGGAGAAGGGGCTCAACGTTCAGGGCGACCTTGGATACGGCTTCATGGAGCTGGGCGGAGGCGAGCAGCGCCAGGGCTCGCTGCGCGCCAGCTGGTCCAATGACGTGGTCGGCGTGGTGATTGGCGGGTCGCACTACCGCCGCAAGCAGGTAACTGACAATCGCGAGGTCGGCCTGTACGACGCCAGCGGCCCGACCGAGTTCGACATCCGCAGCTATCGCCTGATGCGCGAGAATAACGGCCTGTTCGCCGGGGTGGAATTTGCCCCCGCCGATGGCCAGCGGCTGTGGGCGAAGGCGATCTACACCAGCTTCAACGACGACGAGCAGCGCAACCAATATGAGTTCCGGCTGGATCGCGCCGTTGGTGGGACCCGCGGCGCGCAGAGTGGCGACCTGCTGCGCGTGCCGGTGCGTGGCACCTTCAACGACGGCAAATACCGCACGCGCAACTACATCAACACGATCGGCGGCGAGCTGGAGGATGGGAATGGTCTCCGTGCCGCGGTCACGCTGAACTATACGCGCACGGAAAACACGACCGATCTGCCACTGATTCAGGCGAGCACGCCGGGGAGCGCCTCGCCCTCGCTGACCTATGACTTCAGCGATCCGCGCTTCCCGATCGTGCAGCTGTACAGCACGGTAGCGGGCGCGACGCCTGGCAGCTTCGCACGCGGCCCGGCGCTTGACGGCTTTGACCAGCGTACTCTGGCGGGCACGTACGTGATCCCGGGCCGGCAGGACTCCTTCACGGACAGCTATACCGCGAAGCTCGACCTGTCGAAGGAGTTCGATCAACTGACGCTGTCGGCTGGTGGCCTTTACGCCGATCGCACGATCGATGGCTTCACCTTCGCGACCAGTTCCGTCGTGAACCTTGCGGCATTTCCCACAGGCTCGGGACTGGCATTCAACGTCAATGATTATGTGACGGACGATCGCTGGGACACCAACTTTCCGCTGGGCATCTCCTTCAACAATATCGACAATCCGGCGCTGGGACGTGATGTCGGCGTGATCCTCGACCGCCTCCAGGCGCTCGGCATCTACAATCCGGCGAACGACGTACCGGTCAGCAACCGTTATGCGCTGAACGAGCGCCTCGCGGCCGGCTATGCCATGGCCAAGCTGCGGTTCGACGCGGGGCAGGTGATCGCGGGCGTGCGCGTCGAACACTTTGAACTCGACAATCGCGGCACGGCGCTGTTGCGCGGGAATGTCGCTGCGCCGCTTTCGGCCGGGCAGAGCTATACCGACGTCTTCCCGAGCCTGAACGCGCGCTTTGATCTATCGCGCGACTTCGTGTTCCGTATCGCCGGCCAGCGTGGCATCGCGCGGCCCTCCTTTGGCGAGATCCGCGTCGGTTCCTCGATCGATGATACCGCCTCGCCAGGCAGCATTGGCGGCGGCAACCCGAACCTGCGCCCGGAATATACCTGGGGCGTGGACGCCAGCCTGGAATATTACCTGCCCGGCAGCGGGATCCTGTCGGTTGCCGGCTTTCATCGCTGGGTAGACAACGTGCTGTACGCCAACACCCAGGTGGTCGGGAACGATGCGTTCGATAGCGGCGGGGTGGATCGCTCAGCCTATCTCCTGACCTCGACGTTCAACGGCGAGAGTGGGCGTCTCTACGGCGTGGAGCTCAACTACCAGCAGCAGTTCACCTTCTTGCCCGCGCCATTCGACGGCTTCGGCTTTCAGGGCAATCTCACGCTGCTGGACGGCCAGTTCGACACTGCGGAACGCCAGGACATCCGCTTTCCCGGCACGTCAAACCGGATCGCCAATGCATCACTCTATTTCGAGAAATATGGCCTGTCGGCACGCGTCAGCTATCAGCATCGCACGCGCTGGCTGGATACGCTTGGCGGGCTTGGCATCGGCGCGGGCAGCGGGGACGAATATCGCGCCGGCTATGACAATCTCGACGTCGCGATCCGCTATGCGATCACCGACAACATCGGCGTCTATGCCGACCTGAACAACCTCACCAACGCCATTTACTGGGCGTATCAAGGCGATGAGAGCCGACCCACCGAAGTGGAGCAGATCGGCCGCCGCTTCCTGTTCGGCATTCGCTTCAACTTCTGATCCCTTCCCGAGAAAGGAACCGTGATGTTTACTCTTGCTACCCGGCGTCTGCCGCTGGCGCTGATCGCCGCAGCGCTGCCCCTTTCCCTGACCCACGCCCAGGTGGCGCAGCCGCGCGCAGCGCAAGCGGCCCCGGTCGCGCAGCAACGCGTTCTTCCGCTGGAGGGCGGGCAAAACTTCCGTGACCTTGGCGGCTATCGCGCGTCTGACGGCCGAACGGTGAAATGGGGCCTCCTCTACCGCTCGGGTGCGATGAACAACCTGACGTTGAAGGATTATGAGACGCTGCGTGCGCGCGGCATCCGCAGCGTCTGCGACTTCCGCGATACGCGGGAGCGGGCTGCGGCACCGGTGCAATGGCCAGCGGGCGCCAAGCCGGCGGTATTCGCGGACGACTACGAAATGGACAGCAATTTTCGGGCGCTGATGAAGCCGGGCCTCACCGGCGAACAGGCGGCCGCGCTGATGGCCGAAGGCTATCGCGACATTCCGCTCCGTTTCGCCGGTCAGTACAAGCGCATGTTCGCGCAGCTTGCCGCAGGGAACGCGCCGCTGGCGTTCAACTGCTCGGCTGGCAAGGATCGCACCGGCGTCGCCGCGGCGCTGCTGCTCACCGCGCTGGGCGTGCCCTATGCGACCGTGATGGAGGATTATCTTCTCTCCAATCAATATTTTAAGCCCGACCGGATGAAGGCGGATCCGCAAGCCGCCGAGTTCGCGAAGCGGGTGTCGCCGGACGCGTTAAAGGCGATGATGGGGGTCGACCGGCGCTATTTGGATGCGGCGTTCGATGCGCTGCGCAGTCGTCCGGGTGGTCTCGAGGGCTATTACCGCAACGAGCTGGGCGTTGACGACGCTATGAGGAAAGCGCTGCGCGCGCGATATCTCGAGCGGGCCTGATGACCATGAGCGTGATCGGCGGCCGAACGCCCGTCACGCTCCCTCACGCCAGGTGCAGCCGCGCCTGGTCTGCCCAACGCCCCCATGCGTGGTGGCCGCCTTCGCCACCCGGGCGGCGCCCTGCTAAGCCGTGGTCATGACAAAGGCACCGATTCGCGTCGGCATCGGCGGTTGGACCTTCGAGCCTTGGCGCGGGACCTTCTATCCCGCCAAATGGCCGATCAAGCGCGAGCTGGAGTATGCCAGCCGCCATGTCACCGCGATCGAGGTGAACGGCACCTATTACAGCGGGTTCAAGCCGGCGACCTTTGCCGGATGGGCGCAGACCGCGCCGGACGGCTTCGTCTTCACGCTGAAGGCCTCGCGCTTCTGCACCAACCGCAAGGTGCTGGCCGAAGCCGGTGAATCCGTCGCCCGCTTCGTGGGGCAGGGGATCGTCGAGCTTGGCGAGAAGCTGGGCCCGATCCTGTGGCAGTTCATGGCCACGAAGAAGTTCGAACCCGATGATTTCGCGGCATTTCTCGCGCTGCTGCCCAAGGCGCACGAGGGCGTTGCGCTGCGTCATGCGGTGCAGGTGCGACACGAAAGCTTCCAGTCGCCGGCGTTCATTTCCATGTGCCGGGCGGCGGGCGTTGCCATCGTGTTCGGCGATTCGGCCGACCATCCCGCCATTGCCGATGTGACCGGCGACTTCGTCTATGCTCGGCTGGAAAATGCGGTGGAGGAAGAGGCGGCGGGTTACTCCCCGAAGGCGCTGGATCGCTGGGCAACGGCGGCGCGGCAATGGGCGACCGGGGCACTGCCAGACGACCTTCCCTATGTCAGCAGCGAGGTGCCGGAGCGGACGCCGCGCGAGACATTCGTCTTCTTCATCAACGGGTTCAAACCGAAAGCGCCGCGGGGTGCGATGGCCTTGATCGAGCGGCTGACGGCCTGATTCGGCCTGTTTCGGCCGTCTTCGGCCGTCTTCGGCCGTCTTCGGCCGTCTTCGGCCTGTTTCGGCCGTTTTTGGCCTGTTTTGGCCGATGTCGGCCAGATGATGTCGCGGCACCTTTATCGCAGCCCCGTCGCACGGTCGCAGCGGCGTCGCGGCGCGGATGAGGCGCGGGGCGTGCCCGTCTAGTCGGGCGGCATCAACACGATGCAACGGAGTTTCGCATGGCGACCGCTTTCGCCGCCGCTGCCGCTCGCCCGCGCGATACGGCGGAGCGGCGCTTCTATCGCTATATGGCGTGGCTGATGGTCGCGCTGGTCTTCGCCGGCTTTGCGCCGGGCTGGTTCCTGCGCGGCATGGTGCCCTCGCCGCGACCGCTGGCGCCGCTGGACGGGGCGGTGGTGGCGCATGGGCTGCTGTGCACATTGTGGCTTCTGATCTTCTGGACGCAGACGCAGCTCGTTTCGGCCGGGCGCCGGGACCTGCACATGCGGCTGGGCGTCGCGGGGCTGATCGTGGCGGTGCTGATGATTCCGTTCATGTACCTGACGATGATCCATCTGCCGCAGCGGATGACCCAGCCCCCGGGCGTGAGCCCCTATGGCTGGATGGCGCTGCCGATGGGGGCGCTGCTGTCCTATACGCCGCTCGCCGCGCTGGGCTTTATCCGCCGGCGTGACGGTCAGGCGCACAAGCGGCTGATGCTGGCAGCGACGCTGGTATTCATGGGGCCGGCAATGGGGCGGATCCCGCTGGGACCGCCATCGCCGGCCATGTTCACGGCAAGCCAGGTGATCGGGCTGCTGCCGTTCGGCCTGCTGTTCTGGTGGGACCGTATGTCGCTCGGCCGATTGCACTGGGCGAGCATCACCGGCGCTGCGCTGACCAGCGCGGGCGCGGCCTTTGGCGTCGGGCTGATGAATGCGCCCGGCTGGATCAGCGTGGCGCAGCGGCTGCCGGGGGTTTGACGAGACGGCCGCCGAGCCCGAGCCGGGGGGATGAAGCCAGATCTGCGTGACTCCCCGGCGAACGCGGGGGGAGGTGGAAAACAGATTTTGGCTGCCGCTGCGCGCGCCAGCCCCGTCCCCGGATCGGGCCCCGGCCTTCGCCGGGGAGACGACGCAAGCGGGTGGAAGCGATTTCGAGCGGAAGCTTCTAGACGGTCATGCCCTGAAGCAGGCGCGGCAGGGCGCCGCTTTCGCCGCGTGCCTCGGCCATGAAGCGATCCTTCAGCGGGGGAATGGCGTTCACCGCCGAGATCCCGAAGCGGCGCACGGCGCTGGCGGTGCGGCCCGGGATGCCGAACAGGCGGGTCAAGGTGTCGGTGGCGCCGGCGACCAGCAAGGTATCGAGGCTGCGCCAGCGGCGGTAGCGATCGAGCAATTGCGCGTCGCCCGCGTCAAGCCCCAGGCGGCGCCCTTCGACCAGCACCTCCACCAGCGCGGCCACGTCGCGGAAGCCGAGGTTCAGCCCCTGTCCCGCGATTGGGTGGATACCATGCGCGGCATCGCCGACCAGCGCGAGCCGCTCCGCCGTGATCGCGGCTGCATGGTGGAAGCCGAGCGGATAGCTCGCGCGCGGGCTCGCCTTGTACAAGGTGCCGAGAAAACCGCCCATGCGCTTCTCCGCCTCCGCCAGAAAGGCGCGGTCGGACAGTTTCAGCATCCCGGGGCCATCCGCCTGCTTCACCGACCAGACGATCGCGCAGCGATGCCCGTCCTCGTCGTCCACCAGCGGGAGCAGGGCGAAAGGGCCGGACGGATAGAAGATCTCAAAGGCGATATTCTCATGCGAGCGTTCGTGGTGGAACGCGCCGATGATCGCGGCATGATCATAGCGCCAGTGCGCCGTCGTGATCCCGGCGGCGGCACGGGTCGGCGAGTTGCGCCCCTCGGCGGCGACCAGCAGCGAAGCGGTGACCTCCGTGCCGTCGCTCAGCCTGGCGCGAACACCGGTGGCCGACCGCTCCACTTCGGTGGTCCGCGTCAGCGGCCGGAAATCGACCCCGCTTTCGCCGAGCGACTCGGCGAGCGCCCGGCGGAGCGCCCGGTTTTCGTACATGGTGCCGAGCGCGCTATCGTCCGCGTCCGGAATGAAATCGAGCGCGCCCGGCTCCAGCCCGTCGCTGACCCGGATCTGCCGAATCGCGCAGCCCTGCCCGGCCAGGCGGTCGGCAACGCCGATCGCCTCGAGCATACGGTGGCTGGCGCTGGCGATGGCGGAAGCGCGTCCGTCAAACCCGGCCGACAAGGTAACGGAGGGATCGGCCGGGTCGACGACGATCGTCGAGAGGCCATGGCGGTCCAGCGCGATCGCCAGCGTCGCGCCGACCAGCCCGCCGCCAAGGATGAGTACGTCCGCGTGCTGCATGTGCCTGGCCCTTGTATCCGTTCACGGCGCCTGTCCCGCTGGCTCACCGGCGCCTGCGTGGGACAAGGCGCCGGCCGTCACCGGATCAAAGGCTTGTGTTGCCCGCGCTCTAGCGCGTGGGGGCGGAAGGCGAAAGCAGCCGCTCAACCCAGGGCAATGATCGCGATCTGGCGGCCGTAATCGGGCTCGCCGCGATGGGTGGCACGGCGATAGCTGAAGAAACGGTCCTCGTCGGCATAGGTATCCAGCCCGAGCGCCTCGATCCGGCGCACGCCGGCGGTCGCGAGGCGATGGGTGACATAAGCCTCCAGATCGAATTGCGCATGGCCGGCGCGCGCGTCGACGAAAAAGCGCTCGTTGGCGGGATCCTCCCCTTCGAAGCGGCGACGGAAATCCTCGTCCACCTCATAGCTTGCCCGGGCGATGCAGGGCCCGATGGCGGCGGCGATGCGGTCTCGCCGGGCGCCGAGCCGCTCCATGGCGGCGAGCGTGGAATCGGTGACGCCGCCGATCGCGCCCTTCCACCCCGCATGTGCCGCGCCGATTACGCCGGCCTCCGCATCGGCCAGCAGGACCGGGGCGCAATCGGCCGTGAGGATGCCGAGCGCCATGCCCGGCCGATCGGTGACGAGCGCGTCGGCGCGGGGCCGCTCCTCCGGTGGTGCGGCGACGGTGACGCAATCGGCGGAATGGATCTGGAAACAGGTGACGAGCGGCGCGCCGGGGAGCACCGCCTCGGCCGCGCGCCGGCGGTTCTCCGCCACCGCCGCGGGATCGTCCGCCGACCCCAGGCCGACGTTCAGGCCGCCGTGCAGCCCTTGCGACACGCCGCCGCGCCGGCCGAGGAAGCCGTGCGGCACGCCGCCGATCGCGCGGGCCCGGATGACATCCAGGCCGGTCACAGATCCAGCCGCATGATCAGGTCACGGTCGATCTGGTCGCCCGTCTTGAAGGCATAATCGCCGATATGGACGAAGCCGTGCTTGGCATAAAAGGCCCGTGCCCGGTGGTTCTCCTCCCAAACCGTCAGCAGGATCGCCTGGCGGTTGCGCCGGCGCGCCAGGCCGCATGCCCAATCAAGCAGGTGCGCGGCGACGCCGCTGCCATGCGCCGCCGGGTCGACATAAAGCTGGTGCAGATGGAGCGTGCCCTCGGTCGGCACCTCGCCGTTGAAGAAGGTCGGCCCGACCTTGCAATAGCCGACCACCACGCCCCGTTCCAAGGCGAGCTGGAAGTCATAAGCGGGATCGGCAAGGTGGCGACGCAGCAAGCCGTCCGCCCCATAAGCATGAGCGACATAGGCATCGATATCGCCCGGCGGGGCGGAATGACCGAAGGTCGCGAGCCAGACGCGGCGCGCCATGGCATCCAGCGCTTCCCCGTCCGTGTTCACGGCATTGCGATAATCGATCATGCGAATCCTGCAGGCTCCGGCCAGTCACGATGGCGCATCGCCAGAACCTTGAACAGCGTTCCCATGGCCTCAACCAGGCGATCGCGATCCGGCGCGACACGCGGGCCGAGCGCGGCCGCGCGGGCATCGATCCCCAGCCGGGTGAGAAAGGCGCCCTGTGGCACCGGACCGGAGACAGCGGCGCCGCTGGCCGTGCCGACCATGCCGAGCGTGGCGAAGTCGACATGCGCCGTCAGGTCGCGCTCGCCCGGCTCCTCAAACGGATTGGCAAAGGCATGGCCGCGCACCGCCTGCAGCGTTTCGCCGAGCGCCGGGCCTTCATAGCCATAGTCGATGGCGAGCAGCGCGCCGCCCTGCGCCACGATGCGGGCGGCGAGAACGCGCATGATGCCGACGCTGGCCGGCGATGTTTCGATGATCGCGCCGGGCGCGGCCTCCCGCAGCGCGTCCGGGATGACGCTATCCGGCACCGCGGTGCCGGGGATCGGCAGGAACAGCAGATCCTGGCAGGCGACGATCCGCTCGTGCCAGCCGGTGCGCCCGCGGACCAGCTGGCGGATCGGCAGCGCATCGAAGAATTCGTTGGCGATGACGATGAGCGGTCGGTCGGCCGGCAGATCCTCGACATCGTCGTGCCAGGTGGCGGCGGGCACGCGCTCCGCCTGCCGCGTGCGCAGCACCGGGCTGGTCTCGACGAAATGGACCGGCGGGGCGAAGCCGGCGCGGGCGGCCGCGCGCATCGCATCGGCGGTGAGCGTGCCGCGCCCCGGGCCGAGCTCCACCCAGCGAACCTCTGGCCGGCCGGCGCGATCCCACAGATCCGCCGCCCATAGGCCGATCAGCTCACCGAACATCTGGCTGATTTCCGGCGCGGTGGTGAAATCGCCGTCCGCGCCGAGCGGATCGCGCGTGGCGTAATAATGCGCGTTGGCGGCGGCCATGAACTGGCTGACGGGGATCGGCCCGCCCAGCGTGATGGCACGGGCGAGCCGCTCGGGCAGATTGCCCTCCGGCGGGGTGGCGGGATCGTGATCGGGGATGTCGGTCATCGCTCGGCCCGACATGCCGATGTGCCACGGATCCCGCAAGCGACGGCGCTGCCCAACGGGAAGGAGCAGCGCGGCGGGTGCCATCGCGGGGGGTGGAGGG
>NZ_LSKH01000039.1:0-33524 GCF_001557395.1 Sphingomonas sp. CCH5-D11
CCCCGCTGGCCCCGCCCCGCGCGCTTGCTGCGCCGCCCCGAGCCGCTCGATCAGGTGCTCGCCGAGCTACCCGATCGCGCGCCCTATCGCTTCGCATGGCGCGGCCGCCCGCATATCGTGACCCACGCCGACGGGCCAGAACGCGTCACCGGCGAATGGTGGCGCCGTTCGGGCGAGCGCGACGCGGTACGCGATTACTTCCGGGTCGAGGATGCCGAGGGTCGCCGCTTCTGGCTGTTCCGCCGTGGCGACGGGGTACGCGCCGATACGGGCGATCTGAGCTGGTACATCCATGGCACATTCGCGTGATCGGCGTGGAAGCACGCGATGACGTACAGCGAGCTTCAGGTCACCACGCACTTCTCCTTCCTGCGCGGCGCGTCATCGTGCGAAGAATTGTTTGCCACCGCCGCGGTGATGGGGATGCCGGCGCTCGGCGTGGTCGATCGCAACTCGGTCGCCGGCGTGGTGCGCGCGCTGTTCGCGTGCGAGCAGCTGGAAAAGAAGAACGGCCTCCACATCCGCTCGATCCCCGGTTGCCGGCTCGATCTCGTCACGGGGGAATCGCTGCTGGTCTGGCCGGAGAATCGCGCCGCCTGGAGCCGGCTCACCCGCCTGCTCACGCTCGGCAAGTCGCGCGCCGACACGCAGCATGGCGAGAAGGGTCGATGCTTTCTCCACTGGGAGGATGTTGCCGCGCATGCCGCTGGCCTCGTCGCGGCCCTGGTGCCGGGCCGCGACGGCGCCGATCCGACCGCGCTCGCCGCCACGGCCGACATCTTCGGCAACCGCGGCCATGTGTGCCTCACGCCATGGCGCCGTCCGGGCGAGCGCCGCCGCTGGCACGGCACAGCTGAGGCTGCCGAAGCGCATGGCCTCACCCCGCTCGTCACCGGCGACGTGCTGTACCATTCGCCCGACCGGCGCATGCTGCAGGACGTCGTCACCGCGATTCGAGAGAAATGCACCATCGACGAACTCGGCTTTCGGCGGGAGCGTCATGCCGATCGCCACCTCCAGCCCCCGGCTGAGATGGCGCGCCGCTTCTCCGATTACCCGCAGGCGCTCGCCGCGGTGGAGGCGATCGTGGAGCGCTGCACCTTTTCGCTCAAGGACCTTGATTACCAATATCCCGACGAGATCATCATGACCGGCCGCACGGCGCAGGACGGGCTGGAGCGCCTGTCGCGCAATGCGCTGGCGCAGCGCTTCGGCGGCGCCCCGCCCGACACTTATTCCAAACAGCTCGAACACGAACTGACGCTCGTCGCGAAGATGGGCTATGCGCCGTACTTCCTCACGGTGAACTCGATCGTGAGCTACGCGCGCTCGATCGACATCCTGTGCCAGGGCCGCGGCTCGGCTGCCAATTCGGTAATCTGCTTCGTTCTCGGCATCACCTCGATCGACCCGATCAAGCATCAGCTCCTGTTTGAGCGCTTCGTGTCGGAGGAACGCCGCGAGCCGCCCGATATCGACATCGATTTCGAGCATGAGCGGCGCGAGGAAGTGATCCAGTGGATCTATGAGACCTATGGCCGTGATCATGCCGCGCTGACCGCGGTGGTCAGCCGTTTCCGCACGCGCGGCGCGATCCGCGAGGTGGGCAAGGTGCTGGGGCTTCCCGAGGACATGACGAGCGCGCTCGCCGGACAGGTATGGGGCTGGTCCAACGAGGGCGTGCCCGACAGCCATGTCGAGGCGCTCAACCTCGACGCGGGCGAGCCGCGCCTCGCGCTGGCACTTGAACTCGCCAAGGAGCTGATCGGCACCCCGCGCCATCTATCGCAGCATCCCGGCGGCTTCGTGCTGACGCGCGATCCGCTGCACGATCTGGTGCCGATCGAACCCGCCGCGATGGTCGATCGCCACGTCATCGAATGGGAAAAGGAGGATATCGAGCATCTCGGCTTCATGAAGGTCGACATCCTGGGTCTCGGCATGCTCGGCTGCATGCGCCGCGCGTTCGACCTGCTCGCCGAGCACAAGAGCCTCGCGATGACGATGGCGAGCGACGCGTTGCAGGACGATGACCCCGCCACCTTTGCGATGATCCAGCAGGCCGACACGCTGGGCGTATTCCAGATCGAGAGCCGGGCACAGATGAGCATGCTGCCGCGGATGAAGCCGGTCGAATTCTACGATCTCGCCATTCAGGTCGCGATCGTCCGTCCCGGCCCGATCCAGGGAGACATGGTGCACCCGTATCTGAAGCGCCGCGCGCTATCGAAGGCGGATCAGGCCAGGATCGAATATCCCAGCCCGAAGCTGAAGCATGTGCTCCAGAAGACGCTTGGCGTGCCGCTGTTCCAGGAACAGGCAATGCAGGTCGCGATTCTCGGCGCTGGCTTCACGCCGGGCGAGGCGGACCTGCTGCGCCGCGCGATGGCGACGTTCAAGATGACCGGGGGCGTGGGCGAATTCCGCGACAAGCTGATCAACGGCATGCGCGCCAACGGGATCGCGCTGGAATTCGCCGAGCGGCTGGTGAAGCAGATCGAGGGCTTTGGCAGCTACGGCTTTCCCGAAAGCCACGCGGCGAGCTTCGCCAAGATCGCCTACGCCTCGTCATGGATGAAATGCCACCACGCGGATGTGTTCTGCGCGGCTTTGCTCAACGCCCAGCCGATGGGCTTCTACGCCCCGGCGCAGATCGTCCGCGACGCGCGCGCGCATGGCGTGGAGGTGCTGCCGGTGTGCGTGATGACGAGCGACTGGGATACGGCGCTGCTAGAAGCAAAGCCCCTCCCTTTCAGGGGAAGGCACCGTCCTTCTCCCTCTCCCATCCGAGGAGAGGATCGGGGAGAGGGTCGGGGAGAGGGGCAGTCACAAGCCCCAACCACTGCACCCGCTGAGTCACCCAGCACAGCCCCTCTCCCCTGCCCTCTCCCCGGAGGGGAGAGGGAGAAAGCCGCACCGCTCACACCCTTCCATCCCCTCCGGCTCGGCCTGCGCATTGTTCACGGCCTCGCCGCCGCGGACGCCGGCAAGATCATCGCCGCGCGCGCCATCCGCCCCTTCACCTCGGTGGAGGACGTATGGCGCCGCTCGGGCGTGCCGCTCGCCACGCTGGAGAAGCTCGCCAAGGCCGACGCCTTCGCCGGTATGGGGCTGGACCGCCGCCAGGCCTTGTGGGCGATCCGTGGCCTGGGTGACACACCGCTTCCCCTGCTCGCCGCGATCGAGACGAAGGAGGAGCCGGTCCACCTGCGCGCGCTTACGGCGGGGCGAGAGGTGGTGGAGGATTACCGTGCCACCCAGCTGACGCTGCGCCAGCACCCGCTCACTTTCCTGCGCGGCCGCCTCGGCGAACGCCGCTGCGTGCGCTGCGGTGATCTCAAGACCATCAAGGAAGGCACGCTGGTGGACGTCGCCGGGATCATCCTCGTCCGCCAGCGGCCGGGCAGCGCTAAGGGCGTCTTGTTCATCACCATCGAGGATGAGACCGGCGTCGCCAATGGCATCCTCTGGCCCGATCGGTTCGAGGCGCAGCGCCGCACGGTCATGTCCTCCGCCATGGTCAACATTCGTGGCCGCGTGCAGAAGGAAGGCATTGTCATCCACGTGGTCGCGGATCTCATCACGGATCTCACCTGGATGCTGCGCGAGGTAGGCGAGATTGACCTGCCCTCTCTCGTCGCGCGCGGCGACGGCGCTACCCACCCCGGTGCGCCCGACCGCGGCGATCCCGGCTGGAAGAAGGGCCGCGTCGACTACCACTACAAGGAGCGGCCCGAGGATGTGATTCCGATCCGCAGCCACGACTTCCATTGATCTTGCTGAAACACTCGGCTTAGGTTTGCACCGAGCCGGCGCCGACCGGCAGCATGAAGGAGAGACCGCATGGCCACCGCTGCCCTCAGCCCAGAGCCCCAGATCGGCCTGACCCCGCACGTCCCCTCACCCACCGACAAAGCGGCGTTCGACGCCGCCATCGTCGATCCGGACAGCTATGCGCACGAGGAGCGATACCATGCCATCTTCAAATACCTGCGCGAGGAAGCGCCGGTCTATTGGTGCGAGCCCGAGGGATATCGGCCGTTCTGGACGGTCGCGCGCCATGCCGACATCCGGCGCGTCGAGCTGGACAATGAGACGTTCCTCAACGATCCCCGCCTGACGCTCGCCACCGTTGCCGACGAACAGCGCATCATGGCGCTGACCGGGGGCAACAAGCTGACCCGCAACCTCGTCAGCATGGACAATCCCGACCACAAGCACTTCCGCGCCATGACGCAGGGCTACTTCTCACCCAAATATATGAAGCAGCTCGAAGGCGAGATCCGCGCGCTGGCGAAGGAGAGCGTCGAGCATATGGCGTCGCTGGGCAACCAATGCGATTTCGCCAGCGAGGTCGCGATCTGGTTTCCCCTGCGCGTCATCATGCTCACGTTGGGCGCTTCGCGTGAGGACGAGGCGTTCCTGATGAAGATCACGCAGGAGGTGTTCGGCGCGCAGGATTTCGATCACATGCGTCCGGAGGAGATGGGAGGGCTGTTCGCCACCATCGCCGAATTCAACGCATGGTGCGACCGCATCACCGCCGATCGCAAGGCGACCCCCCGCGACGACGTCTCCACCATCATCGCCAATGCGACGCTGACGGACGGCTCACCGATGGGGAACATGGAGGCGATGAGCTATTACCTCATCATCGCGGCCGCGGGGCACGACACGACCAGTTCCTCCTCCTCCGCAGGCCTGCTGGAGTTGATCCGCAATCCCTCCGAGATGCAGAAACTGCGCGACGATCCCTCGCTGCTGCCCAATTCGGTGGAGGAGATGATCCGCTGGGCCAGCCCGGTGAAGCATTTCTTCCGCACAGCCGCCAAGGATACGGAGGTCGGCGGCGTTCCGATCAAGGAAGGCGACAGCCTCGTCATGGCTTATCCTTCCGCCAACCGCGATACGGCCGTCTTCGACGATCCCTTCGCCTTCCGGATTGACCGCGCCAACGTGCGCCAGCATCTGGCCTTCGGCTACGGCCCTCACCTGTGCCTGGGCCAGCACCTCGCCAAATTGGAGATGCGTATCCTGTTCGAAGAACTGCTCGCCCGCTTCGACGATTTCGAACTCGCCGGCGACCCGTCATGGACACGCGCCAGCTTCGTCAGCGGCATGAAGCACCTGCCAATCCGGTATCGCGCCAAGTGAGCCGACACGATCCGGAACAACTGTACCCGGGTTTTCCGGGCAGCGAGCCCAGCGAACACATCCGCACCATTCCCGCCTGTGCCGCACTCGGCATGCGGCAGCGCGCCACCATCGGTGATCCGGTGTCGACCTCGCTGGATGCGGCACTGCCGGCGGTTTGCGATTCGGATGGGCGTGTCTCTCGTGGCGCTGCGCTTGTGCTCGCCGATCAGGCGACGGCTGGCGGCGTCTTCACCACGCTGCCCCGGCCGACGCCGATGATGACGCTAGACCTGCGGGTCGATTGGTTTGGCCCGCTGCCCGCCGCGTCGCTCAGCTGCACGATCGACGAGGTAACGCGTGAGGGCGACCTTGCGCTGTCCCGCGGGCGGTTGATCGCCGAAGGCAAGCCGGTCGGCGCTGCCGTGGCGCGGTATCTGATCGGCTCCATGCCCGGCGGCACGCCCGGCCGCATGGATGATCGGCATGACGTGCTGCCCCCGTCTCCTGCGGCCAGCTTCGCCGATTATCTCGGCGCGAGCGCTTCGCTCGACGGGCTGACGATGGAACCGCGGGCCGAGCATGTCGGCGCACCGCTTCCCGCTTATCATGGCGGCGTGATCGCCGGGCTGCTCGAACAGGCCGGCGTCGCGGCCATCGATCCGGCCTTCCGCCCGCTCGATTTCGAAGTGCGCTTCTTGGCACCCGCGCTCGCCACGCTGCCCTTGATCGCGCGGGTTGTGCCCCGGCGCACCGGCCGGCGCGCGATCACGCTCGACATTGATGCGCATCAGGGCAAGCCGGATCGCCCGGTGGCGATCGCCCGGATGCTGGCGATCACCGATGCGGTCGGGGAAGTTCAGGCGTACGACCTGCCGCGCGCCTGACGCCGCTTCCCCGAAAACGCGTTGAGGAGCGTCGAGTCTCCCCTCGAAGGGAATTGGATCAGCCGCCCACCACCTGTTCGATCACCCCGAAGATCGGGTGATGCCGGTCGTCCTCGGCCCAGATCCGCACGGTGTCGCCAGCCTTTAGGAACGGCGTCACCGGCTTGCCACCGGCGATCGTCTCGATCGTGCGCACTTCGGCAATGCAGGAATAGCCCACGCCGCCGTCCGCGATCGGCTTGCCCGGGCCACCATCCGCATCGCGATTCGACACCGTTCCCGATCCCACGATCGTTCCGGCGCCCAATGCGCGGGTCTTGGCGGCATGAGCGACCAGCGTGCCGAAGTCGAAGGTCATGTCTTCGCCGGCTTCTGCCCTCCCGAACGGCTGTCCGTTCAGGTCGACCATCAGCTTGCGGTGCAACTTGCCATCCTGCCACCAGTCACCCAGCGCCGTCGGCGTCACGAACACCGGTGAGAAGGCAGATGCGGGCTTCGACTGGAAGAAGCCAAAGCCCTTGGCGAGTTCGCCCGAAATGAGATTGCGCAGCGACACGTCGTTGGTGAGACCGACCAGTCGGATGGCGGCCAGCGCTTCCTCCCGGCTGGCGCCCATCGGCACGTCGCCGGTCACGACCACGACTTCGGCCTCCAGATCGCAGCCCCAGCTTTCATCGGCCAGCGGGATCGGATCGCGAGGCCCCAGGAACCTGTCCGATCCGCCCTGATACATCAGCGGATCGTGCCAGAAGCTGTCCGGCATCTCCGCCCCACGCGCCTGCCGCACCAGCGCAACATGGTTCACATAAGCGGAACCGTCAGCCCATTGATAGGCGCGCGGCAAGGGCGAGGCGGCGTCATGCTCGTGGAATCGAAGCCGCGGGATCACTTCATGCTCAAGATCGGTGGCCAGATTCTCCAGGTCGGGCGACAATCGCTCCCAGTCGTCCAGTGCGGCCTGCAGGGTGGGCGCGATATGGCCGGCGTCGGCGCACCAGGCGAGATCGTTCGACACCACGACGAGCTTGCCGTCACGGCCATGCTTCAGACTCGCTAGTTTCATCCGTCACCTCTCTTTCTTCCACGGCATAGGCCCGTGCCGCCGGCCAAGTCGAGACTCGGCGCCTCGCGCCCGTCACCATAACAAAAGTTACTTGACCCTTCTGGCCGGCCCCGCGACAAGCGAAGCATCAGTTTTTCGGAGGGGTTTCTTCAATGTCGCTCGACCAGATCGCGGGCCGTTTCGCCTACAACGAGGATCATGAGGCGTTCCGCCAGACGGTGCGCAGCTTCCTGGCAAAGGAAGGCGTGCCCAATTCCGATCAGTGGGAAAAGGAGCGCCTGGTCCCCAAGAGCTTCTGGCAGAAGGCGGGCGAGGTCGGCATGCTCTGCCCGACCGTGCCGGAGGCTTATGGCGGCCTGGGCCTGGATTTCGGCTATAATGCCATCGTCGACGAGGAAATGGCCTATTCGGGCGTGCCCGCCGGCTTCTCGCTCCAGTCGGACATCGTCGCCGGCTATATGGAGACCTACGGCTCCGAGGAGCAGAAGAAGGAATGGTTGCCCAAGATGGTGTCGGGTGACGTAATCACCGCCATCGCCATGACCGAGCCGGGCACCGGCAGCGACCTTCAGTCGATCCGCACCACCGCGCGTAAGGACGGCAACCATTACGTGATCAACGGGTCCAAGACCTACATCACCAACGGCCAGAATACCGATCTGACGCTGGTGGTCGCGAAGACCGATCCCGATGCGCAGCCGGCTTACAAGGGCATGTCGATCATCCTGGTCGAAAGCGACCGCGAGGGCTTCAGCAAGGGCCGCAAGCTCGACAAGATCGGCCAGGATGCGGCCGATACGTCCGAGTTGTTCTTCGAGGACGTGCGCGTTCCGATCACCAACTGCCTCGGCGAAGAGGGCATGGGCTTCATCTATCTGATGAGCCAGCTGCCGCAGGAGCGCCTGTCCATCGCGGTGAGCACCATGGCCTCCTCGCAGAAGGCCTTCGACGACACCGTCGCGTTCGTGAAGGAGCGCAAGGCGTTCAAGGGCGTGGTGTTCGATTTCCAGAACACCAAGTTCGTACTCGCTGACCTAAAGGCGAAGCTCCAGGTCGGCTGGGCCCACCTCGACTGGGCGATCGCACGTCATCTGAAGGGCGAGCTGACCAACGAGGAAGGCGCCGCAGCCAAGCTGTGGCACACCGATCTTCAGTGGGAGGTCATGGACAAGTGCCTCCAGCTGCACGGCGGTGCCGGCTATATGAACGAATATCCGATCGCCCGCATGTGGCGCGGCGCGCGCGTCAGCCGGATTTATGGCGGCACAAACGAGATCATGAAGGAAGTGATCAGCCGCAAGCTTTAAGCGCAGCCACGCTGCGGCAGGAGGCAATCGGCTGGCCGGTCGGACGGTGCCACTGGCACCGGTTCGGCCGGCGTCGCCGCTGCCTTGCATGGTCCGCAACGCCATTCGGTTGCGGAGCAGTGTCACCGAACCGCAACAATTCCCTAACGCCCCGTTTACCAGCCATCCCGTAAGCGCCGCATCGACAATGCAGATAGGGACGCGCAAGAATGAGCCGGGGGGCGGTGGTCTGGGCACCAAGTGAATCGGTGCCGGATCCGATCAACGAAGCATGGATCAAGGACCGTTCGTCGGTCGCGGCCGGCGCCCGAATGCTGGAGGCGGTGCAATTATTCCGCGCCGCGCCTGACCTGCGCATGATCGCGGTGGTTGACGTATTGCAGCGCCCCGTCGGCGCGCTGTTCGAGCGCGATGTCCGGCGCCTGTTGTTCAGCCCCTTCGGCTATGCCCTGCTTTCGAACCGCAGCCTGGCGATCGGCTTGGGCGATCATGTGTTGCCGTGCCCGGTCGTGCCGCTTGATGCCGGTGCCGGCGCAATGCTGGCTACCTGGCAGGAACAGCCGGGCGCCGAGGGGCTGATCATCACCGACAAGGGCCGTTACCTCGGCACCATCGACCAACCCACGCTGCTGCGCGTCGCGGCCGAGCGCGACGCCGCCAACAGCCGCCGCGCCGGCGCACGCGGAGCCGCTATCCAGCAGGCGAGCCAGGTCTTTGAGGCGGAGGCACGCGCTCTCGCCACCGAATTGTCGCACGCGTCCCACACTGTCGCCGACACTGCGCTGCGCATGGCGGAGCGGGCGCAACAGATCGGTGATGGCACGGCCGCCGTCGCCGCAGCGACGGGGCAAGCCTCCACCAACCTCGCCGAAGTGGCGGAGCGCGCCCAGACGTTCGCGGGCGCCTTGGCTCAGGTGGCGTGCGACACACGGGACGCGAGAGTCGCGACGGAGGCGGCCAGTGAGCGCGCCCGCGCCGGCGCGCGGCAGATCGACGGGCTGGTCACGGCGGCGGATTCGATCGGCGCGGTAACGGCATTGATCGACGAGATTGCCCGGCGCACGACGATGCTGGCGCTCAATGCCACGATCGAGGCAGCGCGCGGCGGCGAAGCGGCACGGGGCTTCGCGGTGGTCGCCAACGAGGTGAAGTCGCTCGCAGCGCAGACTCGCAGCGCCGCGGCGGAGATCACGCGCGAGATTCACGGCGTTCGCGACGCGACCGATAGCGTGCGCGCCTCGCAGAGCGCATTGTCAGGCGCCATCGACACGCTTGACGGGCTTTCCGCGACCATGGCTGAGGCGATTGGCGAACAGACCCGCGCCGGGCAGGAAATCAGCGCCCATGTCACCGAAGCGAGCGCCGCGACCGATCACATCCGGTCGACAGTGAACAACATTCTGCAGGGCGCCCGCTCGGCCGGGCAGGACGCGACGGTGATGAGCGATCTTGCGGTGTCGCTCTCCACTCGCGCCGATGAGATGGAGCGCCACATGCTGCGCTTTCTGGATACGCTGGCGGCGGTTTGAGGGACTGTCGCTCGCGAGGAGGCGAGACGTAGAAGGTTCTTGAGGCGCTTGCGGGCTGAAGGCTGGTGCGCGGCGACGTCAGAGCTTGCGCTAAAGCTCGCCTCTGCCGAGCACTGGTTCAGGAAGCGCGGGACGTTTGAAGCAAGCGGCTCGAGAGCTTCAGGCCGCGTCGCGCTCGCCCGTCCGTAATTGTGCCACGAACCCATCGGTGCTCCGCCGCAACCGGCGGGCATGTTCCGACAATGTGCCTGCCGCCTCACGGACGTGACGCGACAGGCTATCTGCCTCGTTTGCGGCCAAGGCCACGCGGCTGATCCGCTGCTCGATCATGTCCACCCCGCGCGCCGCTTCATGAGCGGTGCGCTCGATTTCGGAAGCCACTTCGCGCTGCCCGCCAACGGCACCCTTGATGTCGCCTGCCGCCGTGGCGACGCGCATGACCGCATCGGCGGCGCCGATGATATTCTCTTCCGTCGCTCGCACACCGTGGCGCACACTTTCGATCAGCGAGACGATCTTGCCGCTGGCGCGCGCGGTGCCTCCCGCCAGCTGTTTCACCTCTCCCGCCACCACGGCAAAGCCGCGTCCTGCTTCGCCCGCGCGTGCCGCCTCGATCGTGGCGTTCAGCGCCAGCAGGTTGGTTCGCGTCGCGATCTCGTGAATTTCGCCTACCAGGCCGCCGATGTCGCCAGCGCGTTCCGCCAGGTCGAGCACAGCGCCCTTGCCCGCATCAGCATTGCGCTGAACGGCGCCGGTCAGTTCCGCCTGGGCGTTGGCGCTCTCCGCGATGTCGCCGATCGAATCGGTCAGCCGCCGCACGGCACTGGCCACGTCCTGGGTCGCACCAGCGGCTTGCGCGGCACCAGCCGCCACTTCGCTGGCCTGCCGCCCGGCATCGGCAGCGATCCGCGTCAAC
The DNA here is from genome assembly GCF_001557395.1 of Sphingomonas sp. CCH5-D11. NCBI lineage: Bacteria > Pseudomonadati > Pseudomonadota > Alphaproteobacteria > Sphingomonadales > Sphingomonadaceae > Sphingomonas > Sphingomonas sp. CCH5-D11. The sequence continues at coordinate 10,836 of NZ_LSKH01000039.1, forward strand.
GTCGCCGCCGAGCCCTCGAGCGCGGAGGCGGCACCCTCGATGGCGATCGCCACGCTGGCGACGGATTGCTCGAAATCATCCGCAAGCGCCATCAAGGCGCCGCGCCGCTCCTCCGCAAGCTGCGTTTCCGCCCACATGCGACGCTCGCGCTCCCTGGCTGACTGCTCCTCGGCTGCGTTCACCGCCGCCAGCGAGGCCACTGCCCGTTGCCGCTCCGCCTCTGCGACTGCGGCCAGCGCGTCACTTTCCGCGCGCGCCGCGTCCTGCGCCACGATCAGGCGGCGCAGACGAACGGTCAGATAGGTCAGCGCCGCGCATTGCATGCCTACCGCAACCCCGTGGAACAGCACGCGCATGATCGCACCGCCATTGGCGAACACCCAGGACGGCAGCACATAGGAAAGCAGCAGGTGGTGTAGGCAGATCAGCAGCGACGAAAGGGCGAGTGGTCGCCAGTCGCACATCAGCGCCAGCGCGGAGAGCGCGACGAAGAAGTACATGTGCGCATCCATCTGCCACGGATTTGCGGCCAGCAGATAGACGTAGATCGCCGGCAGGATCGCGGCGAGCACCGCCAGGCTGAGCCGGGTAGCCAGCGCCTGCGGCGCGCGCAGCGCCAATATCAGGGGCATGACATTGGCAAGCGCCGCGGCAACAATCGCGCTTTCGGTGTTTGGCAGGCCAAGCACCTTGCCGCACACGAGCAGAAGCGGAACGCACATCCAGCCGAGCAGCGCGAGGAGGCGGACCGCACGGATCCGCAGCGCATCCAGCGACGAATTCATGGCTGACCTCCGCACACGCTTGCCGGCGCAGCCAATGTCATCACACCCGCGCGCAGCATCGGCCAGAACAGTGCATTGCGATCGCCGCGCACGACCAGCCCCTCGGCCGGACCGCGACTGACCAGCAGCGCATCCCTCTCCCGGGCAAGGCGCGCAACCGGCGCATCGTTGACGATCGGCACCAGCAGCATCTCGCCGCGCGCCGGTGGCGCAAACGCCAGACACGCCAGGCTGCCGATGCCGAAGCAGATCTGCAGCATGATCAGCAAAGCGGAAGAGTAAGGAATGCGGGTCACATAGCGATTATTGGCGGCAGAACAGTTGAAGCCAGGTAAAGGACGGATTTGGTACGTTAAATTCACGCACCCCGGCTCGAACCTTGACTTGAGACCCAATTGATCGCATTTGCTGGCACATCGAGACGTTGGCAGCGTGATCGGGCCTCCGGCCCCGGCTCCGTCTCGGTCGATTGAACCGGCTTCCCATATCACGCGGGGTGTCAATTTCCCCGCTTCTCGTGCGCCGCTTGGCGTGCGAGCCGCTACCATAGGTATATCATGTCATTTTCAGATCTTGGTCTTGCCGAGTCGCTCGTCCGCGCGCTCGAGGCAAAAGGCTATGAGACGCCCACGCCGATCCAGCGCGATTCGATCCCGATCGTGCTCACCGGGCGCGACCTGCTCGGCATCGCCCAGACGGGCACCGGCAAGACAGCAGCGTTCGTCCTGCCCTCGATCCAGCGCCTGCTCGGCAGCGAGAAACGCGTCCTGCCCACCCATGTGCGGATGCTCGTGCTCGCGCCGACGCGTGAACTGGCCAGCCAGATTGCCGACAATGCGAAGCTTTACGCCCGCAATTCGCGGCTGACGGTCGCAACGGTGTTCGGCGGCACCAGCATCAACAAGAATCGTCAGGACCTGTCGCGCGGCGTCGACATCCTGGTCGCCACGCCGGGCCGCTTGCTAGATCTGGTCGAACAGGGTTTCTGCAACCTTACCATGCTCGAGATCCTGGTGCTCGACGAAGCCGACCAGATGCTCGACCTCGGCTTCATCCACGCGTTGAAGAAGATCGTGAAGATGGTGCCGCGCCGCCGTCAGACGCTGTTCTTCTCCGCCACCATGCCGACGTCGATCCGCGAACTGGCCGACAAGTTCCTGCACGAGCCGCAAACGGTGTCGGTCGTGCCGGCCTCGACTACCGCGGAGCGGGTCGAGCAGCAGGTCGTGCTCGTCAACCAGACGGAAAAGCAGGCACTGCTGACGATCCTGATCCAGGAGGAAGGGATCGATCGCGCGCTGGTGTTCACCCGCACCAAGCATGGTGCCGACCGGGTGGTGAAGCTGCTTGCCGGCAACGGCATCGCCGCCAATGCCATCCACGGCAACAAGAGCCAGCCGCAGCGTGAGCGCGCGCTGGCCGCATTCAAGTCGGGCGAAGTGCCTATCCTTGTCGCCACTGATATCGCGGCGCGCGGCATCGACATTTCGGGGGTGAGCCATGTGTTCAACTTCGAACTTCCCAATGTGCCCGAGCAATATGTCCATCGGATCGGCCGGACGGCACGCGCTGGCGCGAGCGGCATCGCCATCTCCTTCTGCGCCGATGACGAGCGGCCGTATCTGAAGGACATCGAGAAGCTGACGCGACAAAAGGTGCCGCAGCGCGCCCTGCCCGCCGATTTCCTGAAGCGCGCCGATGCGCTGAAGGCTGCGCGCGTGAAGGCGATCGGCGCCGACCCTGCCCCGCGTGAGGACCGCCCCCGCCAGCAGCGCGGGCCGGCACGTCCCAAGGCGACGCATGCGCCGACCGCGACGCGCGACTATGCCAATGCCAGTCGTCGCGGCGGTAGCGGTGGCGGTCGCCCGGGTGGCGGCGGTGGCCGTGGTCGGGGTGGTCGTGGTCGCGGCGGAGGCGGCTCACGCGTCACGGCGCAGGGCTAAGACACACCTTGAACAAGGTAGCCGGCCCGGTTCTTCCGGAGGTCGGCTGCCTTTCGGGGACAACGCGCCTGACTTTGTTGCCCCCGACCTCTTCGGAGACGTGTCATCAGCGGCAGCGCTGGAGGTACGGCTTCCACGGGCCGAAATGGCCAAACCTTCATCGCTGCAACCGGACGGCCCGTAATCGGTTGCTTCTCCTCAACACAGGAGAAACACGATGGACATCGCGACGGGCTCTTTGGTGGAACGTATCGCGCGCGTCCTGGCGGGTGAGCGGCTCAGCGCCAACGGCCATGGCGATCAGGAGTCCGCCGGCGGCGCGGTCGACGCTGCCTGGCCTGACCACCGCGACGAAGCGATCGCCGTGCTTCACACCCTGCGGGCGCCGAGCGCGGCGATGGCTGCGGCAGGTGATCCCGCGATCTGGGAACGCATGGTTCTGGCGGCGATCGAAGAGGCGCAACCCGCCACAATTTGACCGAGCCGCTTCGCCGAACGTCGCCGCATCCTTTTACGTCATCGCCGCGAAGGCGAGAACCCGAGCGCCGGCGCCTTCGACAAGCCTGGCGATCACGGGTTCTCCCCAGCGGATTGCGGTTAAAGGGCCGATCGCCCGGTAATGATGGTCAGGCCAGTACGGTCAGCCATTCCTCCTCTGGCGCGCGCGGGCTGCGGACCCGGTTCGCCGGCTCGTCTGCATCCTCATAGCCGATCGCCACCCCGCAGAAGAGCATCCGTTCCGGCGGCGTGCTCAGGAAACTTTCTACCGTGTTTGGATACACCGCCCAACATTCCTGCGGGCAGGTGGCGAGACCCTTTTCGACCGCCAGCAGCATCAGGTTCTGCAGATACATGCCAAGGTCCGCCCATTGCGGCGGGCCCATGCGGCGATCCACCGTGACGAAGAACGCCGCCGGCGCACCGAAGAACTGGAAATTGCGCGCAAACCATTGCGCGCGTGCCGCTTTGTCCTCGCGCGGGATGCCGAGATGGCCGTACATGATCTCGCCGATCTGAAAGGTCCGCTTCTTGGTCGCGTCCGTCATCTCGCGCGGATAGATGTCATAGCCGGGCTTTTCCGTTTCACGCCGCTCCAGCTTGCCGCGCATGATCGCCTTTAGCTCGTCCATCTTCGTGCCGGTGACGATGTCGATGTGCCAAGGCTGGATGTTCCCCCCGGTGGCTGCACGCGCGGATGTTAGCGCCAGATCCTTCAGCACGTCCATCGGCACCTCCTTGTCGAGGAACCCGCGGACGGAGCGCCGCTCCCTAACTGCCTCCGATACGTTCATTCGCCTCTCCACCTCTTGCCGTGCGCGTGAAATCGCGCCACATGGGCAGCCGGGATAACATCTGTTATGGAGAGTCGGAAGATGGCCGAGGCGTATATCGTCGACGCAGTTCGGACGGCTGGTGGTCGGCGCGGCGGGAAGCTCGCGGGGGTCCATCCAGTTGATCTGGCGGCGAAGGTTCTGGATGCGATCGTGGAGCGTACGGGAATTCCCGGCGATGCGGTCGAGGACGTCGTCATGGGCTGCGTCAGCCAGGGTGGTGAGCAGGCTGGCCAAGTCGGCCGCAATGCCGTTCTCGCTTCGAAGAAGCTGGCTCAGTCGACCCCTGCGGTGACGATCGATCGCCAGTGCGGCTCGTCGCAGCAGGCAATCCAGTTCGCTGCGCAGGCGGTGCTTTCGGGTACGCAGGACGTGGTGATCGCGGCCGGCGTCGAGAGCATGACGCGCGTGCCCATGGGTTCGACCTACAAGCTGTTCTACGACGCCGGGCTCGGCAAGAACAAGTCGCCGGGCCTGGAAGAGAAGTTTCCGGGCATCAACTTTAACCAGTTCGCTGGTGCGGAGATGATCGCCAAAAAGTACGGCTACACGCGCGAAAAGCTGGACGATTTCTCGCTCAGCTCGCACCGCAAGGCGGTCGCCGCGACGCAGGGTGGCAAGTTCAAGGACGAGATCGTTCCGGTCGAGGTGGAAACGCCCGAAGGCAAGGAACTGCACACCTCTGACGAAGGCATCCGGTACGACGCCTCGCCGGAGGGCATGGCCGGCGTGAAGAAGCTGTCGGAGGAAGGCGTGCTCACCGCCGCTTCGTCCAGTCAGATCTGCGACGGTGCGAGCGCGGTGCTGATCGTCAGCGAGGAAGCGCTCAAGAAGTACAATCTCAAGCCACTGGCAAAGATCGTCAATCTCACCGTCACCGCCGGCGATCCGGTCGTGATGCTGGAAGAGCCGCTGTTCGCCACCGACAAGGCGCTGAAAAAGGCCGGTCTCTCGATCGACGACATCGATCTATACGAGGTGAACGAAGCCTTCGCCTCCGTGCCGGTCGCCTGGCTCGAGCATACCAAGGCCGATCCGAACAAGCTCAACGTGAATGGCGGTGCGATCTCGCTCGGCCACCCGCTGGGCGCGTCGGGCACCAAGCTGATGGCGACGCTAGTACATGAACTACGTCGCCGCGGTGGCCGCTACGGCTTGCAGACGATGTGCGAAGGCGGCGGCGTCGCCAACGTCACGATCATCGAAAACTGCGACTGGCAGGGCGACGTCGCGCAAGCGGCGGAATAACCGGCTCGCCTCTGACCCATCGTCGTCCCGGACATCGCACCGTAGACGACGATGGGATCTGCCGTTTCGATATCGATAAAGGCGCCATGTAGCGCCAAGTTCAACCGTGGATGCCGGGACGAGCCTGGCATGACGATCGGGAGGGGATTCTATGAAACTCGACAATACCATTTCGGCGGTCATCACCGGTGGCGCATCAGGCCTGGGTGCGGCCACTGCCCGCCAGCTTGCCGCCAAGGGCGTGAAGATCGCGATCTTCGACCTTCAGGAGGAGAAGGGCGAAGCGCTCGCCAAGGAACTGGGCGGCGTGTTCTGCAAGGTGAACGTCACCGACGAAGCATCGGTCGATGCGGGCTTCGCCAAGTCGCGCGAGGCGATTGGCCAGGAGCGTATCCTGGTAAACTGCGCCGGCACCGGCAATGCGATCAAGACCGCCAGCCGCAGCAAGGAAGACGGCTCGATCAAGCACTTCCCGCTCGATGCGTTCAACTGGATCATCCAGATCAATCTGGTCGGCACCTTCCGCTGCATCGCCAAGTCGGCCGCCGGCATGATGACGCTTGATCCGCTGCCGGATGGCGATCGCGGCGCAATCGTCAACACCGCGTCGGTCGCGGCGGAGGACGGACAGATCGGCCAGGCCGCTTATTCCGCATCGAAGGGCGGCGTCGTCGGCATGACCTTGCCGATCGCGCGCGACCTGATGAACGAAGGCATTCGCTGCAACACCATCCTGCCGGGTATCTTCAACACCCCTCTGCTGCAGGGCGCGCCGCAGAACGTGAAGGACGCGCTGTCGGCTTCTGTTCCGTTCCCCAAGCGCCTCGGCGATCCGGAGGAATATGCCGCGCTCGCCACGCTGATGATCGAGAACGGTTATTTCAACGGCGAGGACGTTCGTCTCGACGGCGCGATCCGCATGGCGCCGCGGTGAGCCGCAGGGCGATCGCGTGCATGCTGCACGCGATCGTGCCCGAGGCCGGCCAGCGCGGCTCGCAACGCCGCGCCTGGCGTCACGGGATTCGTTCTCGTGACGTCAGGTCGCCACTCCGTCACGCCGGGCTAGTCCCGGCGTTCGCCGTTTTGTAAACCTTCACGCCGGTGGATACGCGTCCCGGTAGCTGCCGGGACAAGCCCGGCATGACGAGGAAATCGTATGTCCCGCCCCGCGCCCTGGCGCCTCACCCGCGAAACCTACCCCAAGCACGAGGTGAAGCAGACCCGCTTCCAGGATCTCGACACGATGGGGCATCTCAACAATGTCGCTTACGCCGCCTTGTTCGAGGACGCGCGCGTGCGGATGAACCAGGAACTCGGCCGCGTGAGTCGGGGCAAGATGGCGGAGGGTACGTTTCGTGCCGTCGTGGCCCGCAACGAGATCAATTATCTGGCGGAGGGCAGCTTTCCCGAGGACGTCGACATCGGGATTGGCATTGGGCGGATCGGCAATCGCAGCTTCGAAATGCTCTCGGCCGCATTCCAGTCGGGCCAGTGTATCGCGACCTGCGACACGACCATTGTGATGACCGACCCCAAGGGTGAAAACCTCCCCGCTGATTTCGTCGATCGGTTGAAGAAGGTGCTTGTAACGGGCGGATGACCGATCGCGACGTCACCCCCGCGCCGTTCCGGGTTCACCTGGTCCGCTGACCTTACAATCCTTGGCTATGCGGCACCCCCGGCACCGGGAAGAGCCCGACCGGACGTAATCAAACAAGTGCCGCGAGCGCCGAAGTCTCGGCATTCGCGGCAGCTTAGACACCGACACAAGGCCTGAATAGCGACCGGTAACGGCCGTGCCTCAGCCCTTGCCGCGCAGCGTGCCGAGCGTCGCCAGGCCCAGAACGCCGACCAGCGCCGCCGTGGCCCAAGGGCGCTCCCTGGCGAATGCCTTGGCCTGTCCGACCACTTGCGGCTGGCCGTCGACGCCCGGCGCCATCGCCTTCTGCACCGAACCCTTCAGCTGATCGAACATGCCGCCAGCCTGCATCGAGCGGTCATTGGTCGCGGCGCCGGCGGTCTCCTTGACCTTGCCGGTCACGGTGTTGATGTCGCCAGTGAGTGCGTCAGCCATGATGAATCTCCCGATAATAAGATCGGGAGAGATAACCGACGTACGGGCATTTTGTGCCGCAGCGGGGTCATCCCGTGCCGTGCCCAGGGAAGCCGCGCTGCAGGAGGTCTTCAATCCACGAACATCGGCGCGCGCTTCTCCATGTTCGCCTTCACCGCCTCGACTTGGTTCGGGGAGCGCATCAGCTTGATCTGTTCGTCGCTTTCCGCCTGCAGCATGGTGGCCGTATCGCCATCCGCCATCAGGTTGATCAGCCGCTTCGACGCCTTCACCGCATCGGGATTGCGGCCTGCAATCTCACGCGCCAGCTCGAAGGCAGCGGCGCGGGGATCCTCCGCCAGGCGCGTGATGAAGCCATAGCGTTCACCTTGCTCGCCCGTAAACTCGCGCGCGCTATAGGTAAGGTCGCGAAGCACATCATCGCGCGCCAGGGTTCGCCAAAGGGCAAGGCCAGCCATGTCAGGGACCAGGCCCCAATAGGTTTCGCGGATTGACAGGCGCACGTCTGGTCGCGCGATGCGCACGCAGGCACCCGACATGATCTGGAACCCGCCGCCCAGCGCGACGCCGTGGACGGCCGCAATGACGGGCATGGGCAGCGCGCGCCAGCCCCAGGCAACGTTCTGAGCGGTGTTCGCCACACCATGGCTGCGCGCGCCCAGATCGTTGCCCGATCCGCCGCCTGCCATGGATGCCATGTCCAGGCCGGCGCAGAACGCCCGGCCCTCGCCCGACAGAACAGCGACCCGGACGTCCTTCATGGCGGAAAGCTTCTCGATCGCCGCGTTCAGCCCGGCGAACATGGCGGGATCGAGCGCGTTCATCTTGTCCGCCCGGTTCAGCCGCACATCGGCGATGCCGCCGTCGACAGATATCGTAACACGCTCTTCCATGTCTCTCTCCCGCGATCTGATACGATCGACTTAGATGAGCCTGCGGCGCGCATCAATGCCGTGAATGTTGCACCGTGACCAAGCCGGTGTCACACGGCACGCATGAAGATCGATGAGGCTCTGAGCGACATCTTCGGTATGGAGGATGTGCGGTTCGGCGGGCATGGCGGCCGGCTCGGCATCGCCTATCGCGCGCATGGCGAGGACTGGTGCGAACTGACGCTGCCATATCAGGAAGACATGATTGGCGATGAAGAATCCGGTGTGATCGCCTCCGGCCCGATCTTCGCCCTGATGGATATCGCCACCAGCCTTGCCACGATGCGCAAGCTGGGCCGCTTCGTTCCGCACGCGACGCTCGATCTGCGGGTGGATTACCTGCGACCAGCGAAGCCGGGTCAGACCGTGATCGGCCATGGCGAATGCTACGCCATCAAACGGTCGATCAGCTTCGTGCGCGGCCAGGCGCATGACGGGGATCCGATGGATCCAATCGCCCACGTTTCGGGCACCTTCATGTTCCTGGGAGATGGTGCATGAAGCTGCCCCCCTATGCCGATCTTCTGGGCGCCACGTTGGAATGGGAGGCTGGCCTTCCTCTATTGGCCATGCCGTTCAGCCGCGACGTGCTCGGCCGTCCTGGCTTCGTCCAGGGAGGCGCGATCACCGGGCTCATCGAAGTGGCAGCGCTCGCCGCGCTGCGCCATCAGCTTGCCGGCGAAGGCGGCGGGAGGGTCAAGCCGATCAATGTCACGATCGACTTTATGCGCGGTGGTCGCGAGCGGGTCACGTATGCGGCCGGGACCGTGACGAGGCTCGGCACCCGCATCGCCAATGTCGAGGCGATCGCCTGGCAGGAAAGCCGCGACAAACCGATCGCCTCAGCGCGGATGAACTATCTTATCTCGCGGGCGTGAGCCGGATCATCCGGCCTTGCGAACCCTGACCGCCATCTTCCAGCACATAGATCGACCCATCGGGCGCCTGCTCCACTTCCCGGATGCGAGCGCCCATGTCCCATTGATCCCCTTTTCGCGCTTCCGTTCCATCGAGATCGACCCGCACCAGCGCCTTCGAAGAGAGCCCGCCGATAAAGGCGTCGCCTTTCCACTGCGGGAACATGTCGCCGGAATAGACCATCAACCCGCCGGGAGAGATTACCGGCGTCCACCAAACCTTGGGCGCTTCGAACCCGTCACCAGGGCTGTGATCCGGGATCGGCCGGCCATCATAGTGGTCACCGTTTGAGACCTTCGGATAGCCATAGTTGCGTCCGGGAAGCACAAGGTTCAGCTCGTCGCCGCCCTTGGGCCCCATTTCCTGCTCCCACAGATTGCCCCCCGAGTCGAAGGCGATGCCCAGCAGGTTGCGATGGCCATAGCTCCACACTGCGGGATGGAAGCCCTGCGCGGCCAGTGGGTTGCCAGGTGCTGGCTTGCCGTCGAGCGTCAGCCGCAAGACCTTGCCAAGTGTCGCCTTGGGATTCTGCGCAGGATCGAACTTCTGCCGCTCGCCATTGGTGAAAAAGATGAAGCGACCATCGGGCGAAAAGGCGATCCGGCCCGAATAATGCCCCGCGCCCGGCACCAGCGGCGTCGCGCGGAAAATGATGTCGATCCCATCCAGCGTCTCGGCGCCGGCCTTGGCATCATTCAGGATGCCGCGAGCCAGCACTACCCCCTTGCCGCCCGCCTCCGCCGAGGACCAGCTTAGATACACCCGCTTCGACCGCGCGAAGTCGGGCGCGAGCACCACGTCCATCAACCCGCCCTGTCCTTCGAAATCGGCGGGCAGTTTTGCAATCTCCACGCGGCTCTTGCCGTCGGCAGCGACCAGGAGGAGTTGCCCGTGCTTTTCCGTAACCAGCATTCGCCCATCCGGCAGGAAGGTCATCGCCCACGGATTCTCGAAATCAGCGATCACGGTGCGCGCGAAGGGCTGCGCTGTAGCGGTTGTGGTTGCCGGCTGTTCTCCCGCGGGCACGGAAGCCTCTGGTTCGGCGGAACAGGCAGTGGCGGCCAGCAAAGCGGCAACGAACAGGCTGCGTGAGATCACGATATCTCCTTGGGTCGGCACGGCATCAAAATCATTGGAAACGGCCGGCAGTTCCGCTCTTCTGCCGGGCATGCAGCATGGCGCTCAGGCCAAGCCGGGCCGGTCCGCGTCATTTTTCCACAGACCAGGTGTGGCGAGTTCGAGCACGTGCCCTTCGGGATCGTTGAAATACAGGCTGCGCCCTCCGGCAGGCCATGTGACCTCCTGAGTGATCGCCACACTTTGCGCGATCAGATACGCTCGCCACCTGTCGTAATCGTGCGCTGCAATCGCGAACGCCATATGCAGCGGCCCGTGGCCGTCATGCCCCGGGATCGTGCCGCGGGGGGTCACGACATCCTCGACGGACTTGCCCCGGGCGAAGACGAGCAACACACCGCCATGCCCCGCGTCGAATGCGGTCAGGCGATCGCTTTCGATCATCGCGACGAGCCCCAGCACATCGCGGAAGAACGCCACCGACCGCGCCATGTCATCGACATAGAGCGCGGTTTCGAGCAATCCCGCGATGCGCGGCCGCGTCACCGGCCGACCGCGCTATAGCTGAAGCCCGCGCGCTCCGCGTCCTGCCGCTCGTAGATGTTGCGGAGGTCGACCAGAACGGGCGCCTTCATGGTGTCCTTGAGGCGACCGAGGTCGAGCGCACGGAAGGCATCCCATTCGGTGACGATTGCCACGGCATCCGCCCCGTCCGCCGCTTCATAAGGATCACGGCAATAGACAAGCGCCGCCGGCATCACTGCCTTGGCGGCCTCTGCACCTTCGGGATCAAAGGCCCTCACCGTGACGCCAGCGTCCATCAGGCTCTGCACGATCGCGATCGACGGAGCGTCGCGCATGTCGTCGGTATTCGGCTTGAAGGTCAGGCCAAGGATCGCAACCGTCTTGCCGCGAGGATCGTCGCCAAGCGCCGCCACCACCTTGCGCCCCATCGCCCGCTTGCGCGCGTCATTCACCTTTACCACCGCTTCCACGACATGGACGGGCGTGTCGAAATCCTCGGCCGTCTTGAGCAGCGCGAGCGTGTCCTTGGGGAAGCAGGAGCCGCCATAGCCGGGACCTGCGTGGAGGAACTTGCGCCCGATACGATTGTCCAGCCCGATGCCGCGCGCCACGTCCTTGACGTCAGCGCCCACTGCTTCGCACAGGTTCGCCATTTCGTTGATGAAGGTGATCTTGGTCGCCAGGAACGCGTTGGCTGCGTACTTGGTCAACTCGGACGTGCGGCGCCCAGTAAACAGGATCGGGCTCTCGCCCAGATACAACGGGCGGTAGATTTCGCGCATTACCTCGCGTGCGCGCTCGTCGTCGGTGCCAATGACGATTCGATCAGGGCGCTTGAAGTCCCCGATTGCTGCGCCCTCGCGTAGGAACTCCGGGTTGGACACAACGGCAAACTCGATGTCCGGCCGGGTATCGCGCAGAATCTCCTCCACCCGGTCACCGGTTCCGACCGGCACGGTCGATTTGGTCACCACCACCAGCGGGCCCGTCGCGGCACGCGCGATCTCCTCGGTGGCGGCATAGACGTATGACAGGTCCGCATGGCCGTCGCCGCGCCGCGACGGCGTGCCAACCGCGATGAACACCGCATCGGCGCCGGCCACGCCCGCCGCCAGATCGGTCGTGAAGGTCAGCCGGCCCGCCGCCACGTTGCTGGCGACCAACTGGTCCAGACCGGGTTCATAGATCGGCATGCGCCCGGCATGCAGCGCCTCGATCTTGCTGGCATCCTTGTCCACGCAGCACACCGCATGGCCGAAATCAGCAAAGCACGCCCCAGAAACAAGCCCGACGTAACCCGAACCGATCATCGTAATGCGCATGTGCTGGTGCCCCCTGTTCGACAGCCTGTCCCGATGGCCGGTGCTGCCGCTTCACGCTCTACGTAGTGGACGGGATTTCATCAACCGGCGGCTTTTATGCATCTGGCCGGCGCAACCCTGCATGGGACAGCTTTGCCTTGGCGCCCGTCCGGCAGTATGGGGGCGCTCGCATGCATCAGTATCGTAAAAGCGTGAGCGGCGTTCATCGCCTGCCGTCGACCGGCTTCGGCATCGGCCAAGTCAGCACGCGCGATCGCCGAAAGGCGCGCCTGCACTGTTACCTGGCACTGATCTGCAGCGACATCGCAGTGATCGCCTTGTCGTTCATCATGGCGAACACGTTCGTCAATCTGACGGCAGAGATACCGATCGAGCACGGCTTCGTGATGCTGGGGGTGATCCTGCCGCTGTTTGCGTTCCAGGCGAGCAGCAACGGCACCTACGGGGCGGCGACGCTCAACGATGCCAACCTTGGCGCGCGGCGTGCAGCGAGCGCTTTGACGATTGCTGGCGGCGTGGTGCTACTGATCGCCTATATGCTGAAGGCCAGCGCCGGCTTCTCACGCGGCGTGTTCGTGATCGGCTTCGTTGCCTCCTTTGTTCTGCTGATCACGGCAAGGAAGCTTCTGCAGCCGGCAATCCGTCATATGCTGGCAGGTTCAGCGCATACGACGCTGGTGATCGAGGACGGCATCAACTACACCCCTCAGGGCGACGAGGCCGTTTTGACGGCGGCTGCTCTGGGCTTTGAGCCGGGTACCAAGGACCCGCGCGCGTTTCACCACCTCGCCCGTACCGTTGATTGCGCGGATCGGCTGATCATCGCCTGCTCACCGCAACGCGCCGCAGTCTGGGCGCCGGTGCTCCGAACATTGTCCGTGGACGGTGAAATCCTGACAGACGTTCAGGACACGATCGGGGCCATCGGCATCAATCGCATCGGCGAGCATCGGACCATGGTCATCAACGCCGGCCCGATGACCTTTTCGGCGCGGGCGCGGAAGCGGGCGTTCGACATCGTCTTCTCACTTGCAGCGCTGATCGCGCTTGCCCCTGTTCTTCTCGCAACGGCGATTGCCATCCGGCTGGAAAGCAGCGGCCCGATCTTCTTCCGGCAGGAGCGGATCGGGCGCGGCAACACGATCTTTCGCATCTTTAAGTTTCGCAGCATGTACACCGATCTGACAGATGCCGCGGCGGACAAGCTGACTCAGGTGGGCGACCCGCGCGTTACCCGAGTGGGCGCCTTCATCCGGCGGACGTCGATCGACGAACTACCGCAGCTTCTGAATGTTCTGACCGGCGACATGAGCGTCGTCGGTCCGCGCCCGCACGCATTGGCGGCGAAGGCAGCCGACGTGCTCTATTGGGATGTCGATGCGCGTTACCGCGAACGGCATGTCATCAAGCCAGGGATGACCGGCCTAGCGCAGGTGCGCGGCTTTCGCGGCAACACACATCAGCTGGAAGACCTCACCAACAGGCTTCAGGCCGATCTTGAATATGTCGCCACCTGGTCGCTGCGGAACGACCTTTCGATTATTCTGCGTACGCTCAAGGTGATGCGGCACGACAACGCGTATTGACGGCTCAGCCGTCAATAGCGTTCAGGATTGCGCGGCCGTAATTAGTTTTCTTGAAACGCTCGCCGGCTGCGCGCGCCTCGGTTTCGCTGATCCAGCCCTGTAGGTATGCGATCTCCTCCAGACAGGCGATCTGAATGCCCTGGCGGTGCTGGAGGGTGCGGACGAACTCGCTCGCCTCGAGCAGGCTGTCGTGGGTGCCGGTGTCGAGCCAGGCGTAACCGCGGCCCATCTGTTCGACGTAGAGGTCGCCGGCCTCCATGTAGAGGCGGTTAAGGTCAGTGATCTCCAGCTCGCCGCGGGCCGAAGGCTTCAGGTTGCGGGCATAGTCGACGACGCGATTGTCGTAGAAATACAGGCCCGTAACCGCACAGTTCGACTTTGGGTTCGCGGGTTTTTCCTCGAGGCTGAGCGCCCGGCCGTCCTCGGCCAGTTCCACCACGCCGTACCGCTCGGGATCCTCGACGCGGTAGCTGAACACCGTCGCGCCGTGGGTGCGATTGACCGCGCTGGCCAGCAGGTCGGTCAAATGCGCGCCGAAGAAGATGTTGTCGCCCAGCACCAGCGCCACGTTATCGTCGCCGATGAAGTCCGCGCCGATGGTGAAGGCCTGCGCCAGCCCCTCCGGGCGGGGCTGCTCGGCGTAGCTGATCTGAAGGCCGAAGGGCGAGCCATCGGCGAACAAGCGCTTGTAATTGTCCAGATATTCCGGGCTGGAGATGATCAGCACCTCGCGGATACCGGCGAGCATCAGCACCGACAGCGGGTAATAGATCATCGGCTTGTCATAGACCGGCAGCAGCTGCTTGTTCACCGCCAGCGTCGCCGGGTGGAGCCGCGTGCCGGATCCGCCGGCGAGAATGATGCCCTTCATGCTTTAATGTCCTTTTGGGCGTGCCCGATCAGTTCGTCGAGGATGTCGCTGAGCGCGTCCTGCCAGGGGCGCGGCGCGATGCCATAAGCGGCGCGGATCGCGTCGTGGCTGAGCAGCGAATTCGCCGGTCGCCGGGCTGGGGTCGGATATTGATCGGTGGTGATCGGGGTGACCTTGGCCGAAACTCCGCCACGATCGGCCGCCTGGCGGAAGATTTCGGCCGCAAAGCCCGCCCAGCTCGTTTCGCCGGCGTTGCTGAAGTGAAAGGTGCCGGTCGGCGCGCCTTCATCCTCGACCAGCCGCAGCGTGATCGCCATCAGCGCCTGCGCAAGATCCGCCGCGGCTGTCGGCGAGCCGCGCTGGTCGTCGACCACCGTCAGCGTGTCGCGCTCCGCCCCGACGCGCAGCATGGTCTTCACGAAATTGTTGCCGTGCGCCGAGACGACCCAGGCCGTGCGCACGATTGCATGGCGCACGCCGCTGGTCCGCACCGCCAGCTCGCCGCCCAATTTCGATGCGCCATAAACGCCGAGCGGCGCGACGGGGTCGTCGACTTCCCAAGCGCCAGCCTTGTCGCCAGCGAACACGTAATCGGTCGACACCTGGACGAGCGGGATACCGGCGTGCGCGCAGGCCTCGCCAAAGGCGGCGGGCGCCATGGCGTTGACCGCCCAGGCGGTGACGACATCGCTCTCCGCCTTGTCGACCGCGGTATAGGCCGCGCCGTTGATCACCGCGGCCCATGGGCGTTGCGCCACTTTGGCGGCAATCGCGGCGGTATCGGTGAGGTCGAGATCGGCGACGTCGATCGCGGCGATTTCATAGCCCTCCGGCCAGGCGCAGCGCTGAAGCTCGGTGCCGAGCTGGCCGTTGCCGCCAGTGACAAGGATTGCGTGCGTCATGCGGAGGCTCCTTCGTCAGACCGGGCTCGTCCCGGCATCCAGCGGGTCGCACATTCGCCGGCCGCTGGGTTTGCGGCGCCCTGGATGCCGGCACAGGGCCGGCATGACGGATGCTTGCGGCTCACGCCGCTACGCCGCGCCGCTGCGCCGCGCCGCGCTCGACGATCGGGCGCCACCAGCTCTCATTGTCGAGATACCAGCGCACCGTCTTCTCGATGCCGGTCTCGAACGTCTCCTCGGGCCGCCAGCCAAGCTCCTGCTCGATCCGGGTGGCGTCGATCGCATAGCGCTTGTCATGCCCCGGCCGGTCGGCGACCGAGGTGATTTGTGTCGCATAGGGCTTGCCGTCGGCGCGCGGGCGGAGGCGATCGAGGATGGCGCAGATCGTGTGCACCACCTCGATGTTCTGCTTCTCGTTGAACCCGCCGACATTGTACGTCCGGCCAAGCTCGCCGCGCTCGAACACCGCCTGCAGCGCGCGGACGTGATCCTCGACGAACAGCCAGTCGCGCACCTGATCGCCCTTGCCGTAGACCGGCAGCGGCTCGCCATCGAGCGCCTTGGCGATCATCAGCGGCACCAGCTTCTCGGGGAAATGGTACGGGCCATAGTTGTTCGAGCAATTGGTGATCAGCACCGGCAGGCCGAAGGTGTGGCCCCAGGCCGACACGAGATGGTCGCTACCCGCCTTCGACGCCGAATAGGGCGAGCGCGGATCGTAGGGCGTGTCCTCGGTGAACAGGCCTTCCTCACCCAGCGAGCCGTACACTTCGTCGGTCGAGATGTGGTGGAAGCGGAAGCGCTCCTTGGCGTCGCCCTCGAGGCCCTGCCAATAGCTGCGCGCCTCGGCCAGCATCGTATAGGTGCCGACGACATTGGTCTGGATGAACGCACTCGGGCCATCGATCGAGCGGTCGACATGGCTTTCCGCCGCGAGGTGCGTGATGACGTCGGGCTTGAACTCGGCGATCGCGGCGCGGACCGCCTCAGCATCGCAGATGTCGCCCTGCACGAAGCGATAGCGGTTCGATTGCGCTACCCGCTCGACGGTCGAGAGCGTGCCGGCATAGGTCAGCTTGTCGAAGTTCAGGACCTCATGGGTCGTGTTCTCGATGAGGTGACGGACAAGGGCCGAGCCGATGAAGCCGGCCCCGCCGGTGACGAAGATACGCATGCGTGATTGGTCCTTCAGGCGAGCGGGGTCAGCGGATTGCCGTCATAGGCGAAGGGGCTGTCGAAATCGGCGAGACTCGGCAGCTTCTGATCTTTTTCCGACAGTTCGGGCGTCACGCCCGCGGGAATCGGCCAGTCGATGCCGACCGAATCCCAGCGGATCCCCCCGTCGGTCTCGGGCGCATAGGTGTCCGAGCATTTGTAGGTGACTTCGCAATCCGGCTCGAGCGTGACGAACGCATGCGCGAAGCCGACCGGGATGAACAGCTGGTGGCCGTTATCGGCGCTGAGTTCCGCGCCGACCCACTGGCCGTAGGTGGGGGAGCCGCGCCGCACGTCCACCGCCACGTCGAAGATCCGCCCCCGGATGCACCGCACCAATTTGTCCTGCCCCCGTGGCGGCGTCTGGAAGTGCAGCCCGCGCAGGGTGAAGGGGGGGACGGAGAGCGAGTGATTGTCCTGCACGAACCGGCAGGTGATGCCGAGCGCGGCGAACGCAGGCTCCGAATAGACCTCGGTGAACCAGCCACGGGCATCGCCATGGCGCTTGGGACGGATGAGCTGGACGGGTGACATGGCGGCTTCCTAGCCTGCACGCTGCATCACAGCAATTATCGGCACCAAATCCCCCCAGCATCATTGAGCCATTCCGAGCACATTGGTCAGCCGCGTTGGCGGTGCCGGCCACGTGCCATTCAGTTACGGATGCTCAGACGGGGGCAGGCATTGTCAAGCAGGAGACACAGATGAGCGACCCGATCCGGATCAATCGGCGCTGGGTTCTGGGCGCGACCCTGGTCGGTGCGGGCTCCGCCGCATGCGGCAACGTGGCGCAGGGCGAAGGCGGCATCGACGTTCGCGACTATGGTGCCAAAGGCGACGGGATCGCCGATGACGCCGCCGCTTTCCAGCGGGCGATCGACACCGCCGCCAAACAGGGCGGCGGCGTGGTGACGTTCGGACCGGGAACCTATCTCATGCGCTATCGCGCGTCCGACGATGGCGACGGCGGCAGCGCCATCACACTGCGATCGGGCGTGACGCTGCAGGGTACCGATCGGGACCGGTGCATCATTCGCGTCGCCGATCGCCAGCATGGGCCGGGCACTTATGCGCGCACCATTGCGAGCAAGGGCGAGATCGCCCGAGCCGCGCTGCGATCCTTTACCATCGACGGCAACCGGGCCGGCCAGGGGCAGTTCAAGGACGATTTCGGCGGCGGCGCGGTGCTGCTCGGTTGGAAGGGGCGCTGCGTCGAGATCACCGTCGAGGACCTGGTGGTGCGCAATGCGGTGGGCCAGGGGATCATGCTCCAGGGCTCGATCGAGAATGTCTCCCGGCGGCTGCGGATCGCCAACAACCGGGTGGAGGGCACCGCCTTCATCGGCATCCAGTGTTCACAGTTCGATGGCGTGTCCATCACCGGAAACCGCGTTCTCAACTGCTATGACAATGGCATCGACATCTATGGTGACGATACCAAGGGCCATTCCACCGTGGCGACGTCTCGCAACGCGACCATCACGGACAATGAGATTCGCGGCTGCAGCATCGGCGTTTTCCTGGAAACGGTGGCCGACAGCGTGACGGCGCGCAACATCATCTCCGGCTGTCGCATCGCCGGCGTTCGCGTGAACCGGATCCATGGCGAACCGCGCAATCTGACCATTGCCGAAAACCAGATCAGTGCCACGCCCATCGGCGTCGCCATCGGTGGCGACACCGGCGGCGTGATGGTGCGAGACAATAGGATCGAGGGTTTCAAGGTCGCCGGCGTAGAATTCAGCTACAATGTCAGCCGAATCACGGTGACCGCAAACCGCTTTCGCCCGGCAACCGCCGAAACGCCCATCATCCTGGGCAAGCCGACGATCGAGAACGCCAATCCCGCCGAGCAGCTGGCGCATATTCGCGTGAGTGGAAACCGAATCCCCGCCGGTCACGCGCAGAGTAGCCAATTTGTCAATCGATACAAAAGGACTGTCGACATCATGGTCGGGGAGTTCTCTACCCTCCCGAGATCCTGACATAGGCCCAGACGAAAATACCTGATTGCAAATTCTCCCGCCGCTCGACTTAATAGCCGGGTCGATCTTGCGGGAGCGGTACATGACTGAGGTCAAAGGCGCCTATCATGATCTTGTACGAAGCGACGTCTTCGATATCATCCCACAGCCCGCCGGGCGGGTGCTCGATCTGGGCGGGGGTGTCGGCGCGACCGGCGCCGCACTGAAGCAGGCTCGCGGGGCAAGCCATGTCGTGGTCGCTGACCTGGTGGCCGACCACGCCATCGAGGAAGTGGACGCGGCGGTCAGCGGCAATCTGGAAGATCTGGACTTTCTAAACCGGTTGCTAAAAGAGCACGGCCCGTTCGACACGATCCTGTGCCTCGACGTACTGGAGCATTTGCGCGATCCATGGGCTGTTGTCGACACGCTCGCCAGCGGCCTGGCAAAGGACGGCATGATCGTCGCCAGCATCCCGAACGTGAATCATCACAGCGTCGTCCTCCCGCTCATGCTGCGCGGCCAGTTCGAGTTGCAGGATGCCGGCATCATGGATCGCACGCACATCCGCTGGTTCACCAAGGAGACCGCGATCGGCCTGATGACGAGAGCGGGGTTGAAGCTGGAGGCGGTATCCGGCTATCTCGGCCGCAAGCAGAAGTTGTTCAACTTCGTGACGCTGGGACGATTTTCGCGGTTCATGATCATGCAATATCTGATCCGCGTGCGCCGTTCGGCATAACCGCACCGGTCGCATCCGGGCGCGGTAACAAGACAGGCTGCCGGAACAGACGACCGATCCCAATGCGGTATTTCACAACGACGCCGGCCATCCTGCCGCGCTTCCAGCGACAGGGTGCGTAAACACTTGATCGTCCACATACGTCGGCACCGCGCGCTCGCCATCGGCATGACCGCGCAGGTCATTCAATTCGGCTCCGCACTGGCGCTCGTCCCCTTCATGGTGACGCGCTTCTCCGCGTCGACGGTGGGGCTGTGGTACATCTTCGCCACCATGCAGACGCTCGCCTTGGTATGCGACTTCGGCTTTCAGCCCAGCTTCACGCGCGGCATCGCGCTTGCCCTTTCGGGTGCACGGCAGCTGGAAAAGAAGGGGCTGGGGGAAGCGGTTCCCGCCGACCAGCCGCCGAACTATCGCCTGGCGGCGGAGGCGGTCGCGGCGGCCCGCCGCTTCTATCGCTGGCTGGCAGTGGGCGTGATGCTGCTGCTTCTGCTGGCCGGACTGCCCTATATCACCGCTCTTGCGCGCCAGGGTGACGTATCCGTCACCTCGGTGCAGATCGCCTGGGTGATCCAGTGCTGCGCCATCGGCCTCACCTTGTCGTTCCTGTGGATCACGCCGGTTCTGATGGGATCGGGACGGGTAGAGCAGAACTATCTGTACATCATCGCCAATCGCGCCACCTTCTCGCTTGCCGGAATCGCGGTGCTGATGCTGGGCGGTGACCTTATCGCTTTGACCGCCACGCTGGTCGCAACGCAGGTGTTCGCGCGGCTGCTGGCGCAAAGATTGATGCGTGGGGTGTTGGGACCAGAGGATTCGCGGCTGGTGGATCGAAGCGCCGCGCGCCACCTCCTGCGTACGCTTGCCCCCAACGCCGGGCGGATGGGCGCCGTTGCGATCGGCGGCTTTCTCGTCACCCGGTTCAGCCTTTTTGCGATTTCAAGCTTTGTCGGTGTCGCGATCGGCGGCGTCTATGCGCTGTCGCTGCAATTGTTGATGGCATTGTGCGCCGCCGCCCAATTGCCAATGCAGGTCGCCATGCCACGGCTGATCGCTGCCCGGGTGGCACATGACAAGGCGGCGCTGCGGCTATCCTTCAACGGCGCGATGATCGCCTTTGCCCTGATCTACGTCCTGGGCGCCGCCTTCATCCTCTTCGTCATGCCGGTGTTCCTGGAGATGATCGGGAGCAATCTGTCTTTGCTCCCCCTCCCGACACTGGCACTGCTCGCCTTTATCGTCCTGCTGGAAGGCTTCCACTCCAACGCCGCCTTTTTCATCACCACCGCCAACAACGTGCCCTTCTTGCGCCCCGCCGTGCTTTCGGGCGCGGCCGTTGCCGCCGGCGCGTTGCTGCTGGGATGGAGCGGCGCGGGGATCACGGCGATCGTGCTGTGGCAAGGCACGGTGCAGCTCGCCTATAACAACTGGCGCTGGCCGTTGATGGCCTGGCGTGAGATCGCACGGACATGATGGACCAATCGCAACCGGCCAGTGACGGCGAACGCTTCATCTGGCGCCCGAGCCCCGATGCCCCGCTGCCCACGCTCGACAGCGAACGCCTGTTCGCCAGCGATTCCGCCGACACCGCCGACATTCGCCTGACCATCGCGATCCCGACCTATCGGCGGCCGGAGCTGATGGCGGAGACCGTCGCCAGCATCCTGGCGCAGACCGACCTTGACGGCGTGGAGCTGCTGATCGTCGACGATGATCCTGCCACCAACGGGGAAGCGGCGCTGCTGGCGGCCTTTCCGCGCCTGCGGGACATTCCGTTTCGCTATTACCGCAACACGGTGAATGCCGGGCTCTTCGGCAACTGGAATCGCACCTTGGCGCTTGCACGAGGCAGCTGGTTCACGCTGATCAATGACGATGACCTGCTCGCCCCCGGCTTCGTGGCGGCGATCCGCCACGCGCAGGCGGCCGAGCCTTCCGCCGATGCGATCGCCTGCTCGCTGCGCTTCCTCGACCAGCGCGACGGCAGCGGCGATACAAGCGCTCCGCTGCCAGCGAGCGAGCGGGTGCGCAACATCTTCCGCTTCGGCCTTTCGTCGCGACGCCAGCTCAAGCCCAAGCAGATGTTCTTCGGCAGCATCGTGGGAAGCGGGCTTGGCCTGGTCGTCCGCACGGAGGTGATCCGGGCGCTCGGCGGCTATCGGGCAGCCGATTACCCGTCGGCCGATTATTTCTTCATGACCCGGCTCGCACGCTTTCACCGGTTCATCCAGTTGCGGGATGCGCTCGCCATCTCCCGCGTCGCGGACAATGTGTCGAACCGGCCGGAAACGCAGCTCGGCTTCCTGAAGCGTCAGGCCCGGCTTCAGGAAGCGCTGCTGGACAGCGGCGTGGCGCCACGCTGGTGGCGCCGTCTGCGCCCGGTTTCGCTTGGCATCGCGCTTCGCCACACCAACAATTACTGGCATCAACAGTTCGCACCCGAGGACGTCGCGCGCGAGATCGCCGCGCCAATCTCCATGCGGCACCTTCGCCCGGTGCGCTGGTACCGGCTGGCGATCGGGGCCGTCTGACAGCGATGACGAGCGGCGATCCCCTGCGCATCCTGAATGTCAGCCAGAACTACCATGTCCGGGGCGGCATGGACGTCGCCATGTTCCGGCTGGAAGAGATTCTGCGCGCCCACGGCCAGGTCGTAATACCGTTCGCCGCCGCCGATCCCGCCAATCGGCCGACCGAGTATGAACATTATTTCCCGCCCGCCTCCCCGACGAGCGAGACGCGCGCGTCGGACCTGTTGCGGACACTCTATTCCCCCAAGGCACGCCAGGCGATCGGACGCATCCTGGACGAAGAGCGGATCGATCTGGTCCACCTTCACAGCTACTTCAAACGGCTGACCCCGGCGATCCTGCCGGAGATCGCCAGGCGCAACATCCCCATTGTGCAGACGCTGCACGAATATCGCGCCGTTTGCCCGATCTCGCTGCTTTATCGTGACGGCCATGTGTGCACCGACTGCCGCGGCGGCAGATATGCGCAAGTGGTGCGGCACCGCTGCGCCGGCGGATCGCTGGTGCGCTCGGCATGGAACATGGCGGAGATGCGTCTGTCCGACATGCTGGGGCACAAGAAGGTCATCGCCCGCTATCTGGCCATCAGCAACTATCAGCGCGACATGCTGATCGCGATGGGCATGGACGGCACGCAGATCGAGACGATCTACCATCCCGTCGCCATTCCCGATCTCGCGCCCCATGCGCATAGCGATGGTGACGGCTATGTCCTCTTCG
>NZ_LSKH01000004.1:0-26067 GCF_001557395.1 Sphingomonas sp. CCH5-D11
GATCATCACCCCTGCGATGCCGCCGCCGATGGCCAATCGAACGACCCAGCGCGGCCGGTATGGGAGGAGCAGCGTCAGCCCCAGCGCCGCGATTATGATCGCCCCGACCCATTCCACCACGCCGAAGCGCCAGTCGGACACAGCAGCGGCGCTGGCATAAGCGGCCGCCAGCACGGCGATGGCCGCGACTCTCAGTCCGCGGACGGTCGTGGCGGCGAGGCGATGGCCGATCAAGTCGAGCTGATGCTTGTCCATCGCGAGGCACAGAGCGGCGAAGCCGGCGAAAGCAAAGAGCAGAGTTGCGAGATGTATCACGCGGCCGCCTTCGCTTCGACCGCCCGGCGGCGCGGCTGGCGCACGGTCGGTTGATACGCCCCGGCTTTATAGGCGCCGAAGGCGAGGCACAGGCCGAGCGCGAACAGCGTCAGGTCGAACGCCACCATGCCCATGTCGCCTGTCATCAGGCTGTGGAGCAGGCTGCGATCCGGTGTGGTGATCGCGCTGACCAGCGGCAGCGCGGCGACCAGCGCCGCGGCCAGCGCCAGTCCCTCCACCCATGCCCGGCGCACCGGGCGCAGGCAGACGTAGAGGATCACGAACGCCCAGACGATGAAGAAGCTGTGCATCTCCCATGTCGCGCGCCCGCGCATTTCGACCGGCAGCAGGCGGTTCACCCAGAGCACCGCAGCCATACCGGCGGGCACGCCGGCGATCGTGGCGATGTTCAGCCGCTCGACCAGCCGGAAGCCGAAATGAGGGCGCGCCGGATCGGGCAGGTTCTTGCGCCGCTTGACCGTCCACAGCACCAGCCCGGTCGCCACCATCGCGCAGCCTGCGAGGCTGGCGAGGAAGTAGAACCAACGCAGCACGGGGGCGGAGAAATGGCCCATGTGCAGACCGAACATGACGTGGTTGGTCACCACCGCCGGGCCATGCTCGGGCGGCGCGGCGAGCAGTGCGCCGGTAACGCCATCGAACAGCAGCAGGCCGCCGTCATAGGCCAGCTGGTCGCCGGAGTGGCGCACGACCGAGACGCGCGCGGCGCGATCGCCGGGATTCTCGACCATGATCATGCTCGGGCGGCCGCCACCCCAGACCTGCTCCGCCCGTGCGATCGCCTGCGGAATGGAGATCAGCGGCGCGGCCTCGCCGGTACGCTCCGGCATTTTGTAACGCGGGAACATCGCGGCGTAATAGGCCTGCTCGGTCGGGAAGTTCGCCGATATGCCCCATGGCATCAGCGTGGGCATCAGCATGACCAGCCCGGTGTAGGTGATCATCAGGTGGAAGGGTAGCGCGAGCACCGCGGTGAGATTGTGCGCGTCCAGCCATGATCGCTGCGCGGCCTTTTTCGGTCGGAAGGTGAAGAAATCGGCGAAGATGCGCTTGTGCGTGATCACGCCGGAGATGATCGCGGCCAGCATGAGCATCGCCGCGGCACCGGCGAGCCATTCGCCGTAGAGCGCCGGGATATAGTGCATCTGGTAATGCATGCGGAAGAAGAAGTCGCCGCCGCGGGTCTGGCGCGGCTTGACGATCGCGCCAGTGGCAGCGTCCAGCTCGGCGCTGCTGCCGCGGCCGAACCCGCGCCCGCGCGGCCCGCGGCCTTCGCGCTCGCCGGGCTCGGGGAGAGGTCGCCACGACACGCGCGTGACGGATTCGCGATCGTCCGGCAGGTTGATGGTCCAGCTGCGCGCCTTGGGCGCGACCTTCAGCAGATGCGCTTCGGCATTTGCAGCCGCTACCGCCAGCGTCGCGGGCTTGCCCGTCTCGGGCTGCATCCAGCGCGTGATCTCCGGCCGGAAGTAGCTCGCCGTGCCGGTCATGAACATGGCGAAGATCAGCCAGCCGAACAGCAGGCCGGACCAGGTGTGCAGCCACGCCATCGACTGCCGCAACGTTTCCTTCATGGCCGGGGCATCCCGTAGAGCATGGCGCAGAGCAGCGCGCCGATCACGGCCAGCACCGCGCAGAACAGCCACGTCCGGCGCGCGGCGAACGCCCAGCAGGCGATCGTGGCGTAGATGACGAAGGAGAAGGTGGCGGGGCCGATCGCCGCCTCGATCTTCGACATGGGCAGCACGCGCGCCAGCAGCGCCGTCGCCAGCGCGCTGACCGCATAGCCGCCGACGATCGCGGCGATACTGCGCGCCACGATATCGACGCGCTGCTGCCAGCCGCTTTTCTCTCCGCGTTGCACCGCGCGCCGCGGTGCCCCGCCGCCGGAGACGACGGGGCTGGACCGGCCGGTCACGTCAGAACCGGGCTTCGAGCGACAGCATCGCGCTGCGCGGCTCACCGTACCAATTGCCCGAGGTGGTGCCGATGGTGCGGTAATAGGTCTGATCGAAGATGTTGTTGAAATTGGCCGAGGCCTTCAGCTCCGGGCTGATCTGGTAGCTCACCCGGCCGGACCATACCGAATAGGTCGGCTGCTCGACGAAGATCGTCGCGGTGCGCTTGTACATCGCGGTCTGGAAGTTGACGCCGCCCGCCACGGTCAACGCTGAGGCCGCGCCCGGCAGCTGGTATGACGTCCACAGCCGCAGCATGTGCTTCGGCGTGAAGGTGGACAGCGGCTGCCGCTCGTTGATCGTCGGCGTGCCATTGGCCGCGCGATCGCGCAGATATTTGGTCACGTTATACGTATAGCCAGCGGCGATCTGCCAGTTCGGCGTCAGCATGCCGGTCAGTTCCACATCGACGCCCTGGCTGCGCACCTTGCCGTCCTGGATGTAGCAATTGCCCAGCGTCGGCGACCCCGAGCAGGGCGAGGGATTCTCCACGTCGATCTGCGAACGACCCTTTTCGATCGTGTGAAACACCGCGATCGTGGCGTTCACGCGCTGGTCGAACAATTCACCCTTCAGCCCCGCCTCGGCATTGCCGCCGGTCGCCGGGTCGAGCGGCTCGCCCTCGGCGGTGAACAGGTTGGACTGTGAGCGGAAAATCTGGACGTAGCTGGCATAGGCCGTCCAGTTCGAGAGCACGTCATAGGTCGCCGCGACATAAGGGGTAAAGCGCCCCTTCTGCCGATACTGGCTGGTGACCAACCCGGTGACGTTGTTCTGCGTGCGCGTCTTCCACGCGCTGAAGCGGCCGCCGAACAGCAGCTTCGCGCGATCAGTGAGCGCCAGCCGCAGCGAGCCGTACAGGCCCCATTGCTCCAGATTGTTCGTCGTGCTGGACGCGGCGCGCGCAGGAACGGACGGGACGAAGTTGAACGTATAGGGATTATAGGTGAACGGATTGTAGGCCGGGCCGCTATAGGCCTGCCCGTCATTGTCGTAGTCGCGGTTCATGTAATTGCCGCCGATCAGCAGATCGTGGCTCTGGCCGAACGCCTCGAAGCTGCCGGTCAGGCTCCCATCGAACGCCCATTGATCGCCGATCAGCGTCTGGTCGAAGGCGGAGAAGGTGGCGCCCGTCGTGGTGGACGCCGGCGTGGTGGTGAGCGCGATCGAGCAGCAGGCCGCGCCGCTGAAGCCGGTGTTGTTCTCGCGCATCTTGGTGCCGCCCAGCTTCAGCTTCCAGTTTTCGCCGAAATGATGCGTCAGGTCCGCGAAAAACGTCGTCGTATCGACGTTGAGCGTCGACCAGCTACCGTTGGTATAGGTCGACCGCGGCAGGTTCAGATCGGTGCCGTTCGCGTAACGCAGGATGCCGGTATAGAAGGGGATCGCGTCCAGTTGCTCGTAATTGATGCCGACACCCAACGTGGTGTTCGGCCCAAGATCGGCCTCGACGATGCCGTACAGCACGGCCTTGGTCGAATCGGCATAATCGTAGAAGAATTCGCGATCCTCATAGGAAGCGACGAAGCGCGAGCGGATCGACCCGCTGGCGTTGAGCGGCACGCTGGTGTCCCCGTCGACGCGCTTGTAATCCCAGTTTCCGACGCGGCCCTGCAGGTGCAGGTGGCGCTCCTTCTGCGGGCGCTTGCGGACGAGGTTGATCGTCGCGCCCGGCTGGCCGGCGCCGTTGAACAGCCCGGCCGGACCGCGCAGTACCTCGACCCGGTCATAGCTCGCCAGGTCCGGGCTGCTGAAGAAGCCGCTATTTCGCTCGGTCGGCACGCCGTCATACTGGATGGTCGTGATCTCGAAGCCGCGCGAATAGAAGTTGCGCTCGAAACTGCTCTGCTGCTCGGCGACAATGCCCGGCGCGTTGAGCAGCGCATCGTCCATGGTGCGCAAATTCTGATCATCGAGCCGGGCGCGCGTCATCACGCTCACCGATTGCGGCGTCTCGCGGATCGAGCGCGTGCTCTTGCCGATGGTGACGGCGTTGGTGGCATAGGAGCCGGTGTCCTCGGTCTGGCCGGGATCGGACGACGTGCTCGCCATCAGGCCAGCATCGCCCGCGCCCTCGACGCGCACCGCGTCGAGACGCACTTCGTTGTCCGTCGTCTGCGGCGCGCGTTCGATCGTGAACGACCCCGCGCCGGTCTGGCGATAGGTCAGGCCGCTGCCTGAGAGGATGCGCGATAGCGCCTCCGCCGGGCCATAGCTGCCGCGCAGGCCGGCGCTGGACACGCCCTGCGTCAGCGACGCGTCATAGACGACCGCGACGCCGCTCGCCTGAATGAACCGGCCGAGCACCGACGACAGCGAGCCGGCGGGAATGTCGTAGCTCCGGCTGGCCTGAGCGGCCGCCGGGCTGGCGAAGGCCATACCTACGCCCAGCACCGTCGTCGTCATCAGCGACGACAGCGTGAGCCCGCGCAGCCCGATGGCTGTCGGTCGATTGAACATCCGCACTTAATGGACCCCCGTGTGATTATCCCGCGCGGCTCTCGCTAATGAGAACCAATCCTATCATTCTGACGTTCGGCGATGGGGCGATGTAGACGTGGGTCGCGAAATTTTCTTCTCAGGCGACGAGCAGGATCAGCCGATCGGTGACACGGATAGAGCGAATGCCGAGCGTATGCTCCAGCGTGTCGAGCGCCTGCATCGGATTTGCGATGCCGAACCCGCCGCTGACCCTGCGGGTCGCAAGGCCGCTGCCCAGCACGGTGATATATCCAGCGTGATAGCGGTTGAGTTCACGCACCACGTCACCGAGCGGCTGGTCGTTGAACATCATCGTCCCGTGCACCCAGGCGTCGGCCATGCGGGGATCGATACGATGCGCAGGCTGGACACCGGTGCGGCTATAGCGCAGCGACTGCCCCTCCGACACGGTCGATGGTGCGCCCGGTGTGGCGGTCTCGACGACGCGGACGCTGTGTTCCGTCACCGTTACATCAGTCTGGTCACCGTCCTGCCGCACGATGAAGCGCGTGCCGAGCGCCGTCGTCGATCCGCTGCCCGCCACCACTGTGAACGGCCGGTCGCGATCGCGCGCGACGGTGAATGCGGCTTCTCCCTCGAGCAGCCGGATCGTTCGTGCCGAACGGGTAAAGTCGATCGCGATGGCGCTGGCGGTGTTGAGATGGACCGTCGAGCCATCGGCCAGCGCCACGCTGCGGCGCTCGCCCGTAGCGGTCATAGCGTCCGATCGTAGCCATGTGACGCCGTCGCGTGCCGAACCGCCGACGACGAGCAGCGCGAGGCAAGCTGCGAGCGCCATCGCGATCCGGGGCCGGGCACGAAACGGGGCGGCAAGTCGCGGCACGACCGCGAGCCGGGGACGCCCGCGTAGCGCAGCCTGCACCTGATCGCTGCCCATCGCACGCCAGAATGTCTCCACCTGCGCGAACGCCTCGGCGTGACGCGGATCGCACGCAAGCCATTGCGCCAGGTCGCGCGCGTCGGTTTCCGTCAGTGTCCCGGCATCGCGCGCCGTGATCCAGCGCGCCGCTGCATCGGTCATGTCCCTGGTGATCAATCCGTCTCTCACCGCGATGTGCCCCTCCTGTCACGCGACGATGCAGGTGACAGCACGGGCACGCTTATAAGCTTAGACGATCCACGGAGCGCAATGTCGACCGTCGACCGGTCGATTTCAGCTCATTCGCCCACGCTGCCGACGCGGGCGAACAGGTGTCGCAGCGCATTGTCCATGTGCCGCGCGACCATGCTGCGTGAAATTCCGAGGCGGCTCGCGATCTCGTTGACCGGCAATTCCTCGACCTTGCGGAGCAGGAAGACTTCGCGGCAGCGCGGGGTGAGGTCATCGACGCTTTCGAGCAGGATCCTGAGCTGTTCGCGGTCAAGCAACTGGCGCTCGGCGATCGGCAGGTCGCAGGGGACATCGGGCGCCGTATCGATCGCGGTGAACAGGCCATCGCGACGTTTCTGCGCCCGCAGCCAGTCGGTTGCGAGGTTGGTCGCCAGACGATTGAGGAACGCGCTCTTGTTCTGGATCGCCGCGGGGTTGTCGACGCGCTGGAGCTTGAAGAACAGGCTCTGCGTCACGTCCTCAGCCGCGACCTCGCTTCCAAGTAGGCGTGTGAGACGACGGATGAGCGAGGGTCGTTCTGTAACGAGCAAATCAGAAAGAACGACGGCGCAAGAGAGCATATCTTGAGGTGATAACGCTAATGCGAAACTCCCGCAATATGCCATTCAGCAGGGCTCTGCGCATTCACGAAGTGCTCGAAGTTCGACCATCGTTCTAGGTGTTTGCCATACGGCGCCTAAGCAACGTGAACGAATGTCCAAAGCTGGTGAAAAGCCGCTCCGAACTGCCGACGTTGAGTCACTATCGCGGATGGTTGGCCTGGCGGCAGGCATGGTCTTCAAACCAGGGTGGTAGGTGGTCCACGCATCATGAGGGTTCCTGTGCGATGAGTTTGGCTGCTTCACGCAGGCCCTCGCGAATTCGCTCCATCACTCCGGCATCCGCCTTCGTGGAGTGAACGACATAGGCCGAGTAGGAGAATTCAGGGCTTCCAGGGATCAGTTCCAGCCTGCCGTCTTCCAGCTGCGGACGAATAAATCCTTTGCGGAAATACCCGCTTCCACCTGTTTCAAGAATGTATTCGAGTGCCAGCGGACCGTAGCTGATCGACATAACCGGCGCGGGCTGGTCGGGAAAAGCGGCCTGATAGCTGGCGGCGAAATCGTCGCCCCAGTCGATCCGGACGTGGTCTTCGGGTGTCAGCGGTCGCTTGTTCCCTGTGGTGCGCACTTGCACCAGCTTTTCCTCAAACAGCAGTTCCGCGATGACACCCGCCCCGTGCGGAGCCGCATACACGATCGCCACGTCAAGCGCGCCGTCCTGTACCATCTCTACCAGTTGATCAGCAGTTCCGATCCGAGAGTTCACCGCAAATTGCGGGCATTCGCGCCGCATCCACAGCAGCCAGTGACGCAGCAGGGGATTCCACAGGCTCAATTCGGCCCCGATGGTAATCACCGTTTCGCGACCGGGCGGCAAGGCGACGGAGGCGCGGGCGCGATCCCATACTTGCACCAACGTAGAGGCGAAGCGCAGGAACTGTTCGCCCGCTTGGGTCAGCCGCGCGCCTGCCTTGTTGCGGATGAAGACGGGGCGGTCCAGCTGGTCCTCCAGCACGCGGATGCGCGCGCTCACTGCCGTCTGGGTGATATTAAGGTTGTTGGCAGCGCCTACGAAGCTGCCGGTCTTAACGACCTCAAGAAAAGTGCGGGCGACGCTGATGTCCACGCGGCAACAACTTTCTGCTCAATGTATGTTTAGCGCTGAACCAAGGCGGTTGAAGTACCTCGGTGAAGCGGCAGCGACAATCATAACTGCGAAGGGGTGACGGGCACCAAGGTCAACTTTCGGTCTGCTTCCAGCCTCCTCCCAAAGCGAGGAAGAGGGAGACCTGATCGTCCGCCACCTGCGCCTTTGATGCCGACAGTGCGACCTCTGCCTCGGCGACGGTTCGCTTCGCGTTCAACAGATCGAAGAGCGGGGTGCGGCCGGCGTTGTAGAGGATCTGAGCATCCTTCTGAGCCTTGAGGGCCTGATTTCGCGCTGCTTCGAAACGGGCGGCGCGATCAAGGTCGCGCCCATAGGTTGTCAGACTGACTTCGACCTCGCGGAGCGCGGTGAGCACGGTTCCGTCGAAACTGGCGAGAGCCGCGACCGCGCCGGCATCGGCCTGATGAATCCGCGACCGGACGCCTTCGGTGGGCATGGTCCAGGAGATGAGCGGGCCGAGGCTCCAATGGTTGGTGGCGTTCGTGCCGAGGTCTTTCAGGATCCCGAGCGTGCCCATGCTGGCGCCCAGGCTGATGCGGGGATAGAGTTCCCCGATCGCGACCCCGATCCGGGCCGTGGCACCGGCGAGTTTGCGCTCGGCCTCACGCACATCGGGACGCCGCTTCAACAGACTGGCGCCGTTCCCGACGGGAATGGGACGCTTCAGATGGGGCGGTGTGGCGCACGTAGCAACGTCGCTCGGGAAGTCTGCCGGGGGGCGGCCGGTCAGCACGGCAAGATGGAAGAGAGCCGTCTTGCGGCGCGCTTCGAACTTCGGCAGCGCAGCGCGACTTTCCTCCGTCTGGGCATCGGCCAGGAAGGCGTCCTTCCGCGCGATCCGGCCTGCACGCCCCAGACGGCGCAGGACGTCGGCGCTCTTGTCCTGGATGTCGACAACGGATCGGTTAACGGCCAGCTCCTCTCCTGCGGTGCAGGCTTCGACATAGGCGCGCACAACGTCGGCCACGACGGTCACGCGCACGGCGTCGCGGAGAGCGACGCTGGCCTCCGCATCGGCCTCCGCAGCTTCGACGATGCGCTTCAACTGGCCGAACAGGTCGAGCTGATAGGAGACGCGCAATCCTGCGCCGCCGACGCTGAGCGGCGGGATCGGATCCTCGCGCAGGTAGGACTGCCTCGAGAACTGCCTGCGCTGGGCTTCGCCCTCCACTTCAAGCTCGGGGCCGTATGTGTCCCTGGCCTCGTCGACCACGGCTTCGGTACGCGCGAGATTGGCTGCGGCAACGCGAAGGTCGGTGTTGGCAACCAGAGCCTCGCCGACAAGCCGGTCGAGCGTCGGGTCATCATACAGCCGCCACCAGTCTTGCGGCAGCTCCGTTGCCTCTACGGGCATGCCGGTGGCGCTGGCAAACGGACCCTGGGCGGCAGGGGCTTTGAGCAATTCGCTTTTCGGCCCCTTATAGTCCGGCCCCACCGTGGTGCAGCCCGCCATCAGCAAGGCACCGGCGACGGAGAGTGCCAGGCGTCTCGTGGCGCGCCAGGGCCGAGCGCGGCCGGAGGCGCGAACTGGCACGATAGCCCCGGGTCCAGCCATCAAGCCGACGGGGGGAAGCACGTCCGTACTCCTCACCATGGCAGGCTCCTGTGGATCTTCCGCTCATCGGTGCGCGGATGAATGACGACCGTCGCGGTCTGCCCGGGGATCAGGCGCACATTCGCCGGCACCTTGTCCAACTCGATCCGAACGGGAATGCGCTGGGGCAGCCGGACCCAGTCGAACGTCGGATTCACATCGGCATACTGACCATCGACACCACCACGCTCGCGATCCTCGATGCCGCCCGCGATACTCTGGACCCGACCGCGGACTTCGTCGGCCACGCCCATGATGTAGATGCTCGCTGGATCGCCCACCTGGATGGCCGGCAGCTTAGTTTCCTCGAAATATCCCTCCACGCGGAGGGTCTTTCCATAGACCAGGGCCAGGGCAGGTTTGCCGACAACGACATAGACGCCGGGTTGCAGGGTCGTATTGGTGACGGTCCCGTCCACCGGCGCGCGCACTAGCGTGCGTTCCAGGTTGAAGCGGGCGAGGTTCCGCGCGACGACCGCTTCCGCCACCGCAGCCCTTAGTTCGTCGGTCCGCGTCCGCCCCTGCTCCACGGTCTCCGCAGCGATCACCGCGCTCACTGCGCGGTTGCGGCGATCCTCGCGAACGGCCTGGGCAAGCGAGGCGCGCTGACTCGCCAATTTGGCGTCGGCCTGCTCAAGGGCGAGCTGGTAGCGGGGACGATCCACCACGAACAGCACATCGCCCTTGTGTACCGGCTGGTTGTCCACCACCCGCACGTCGGTGACGAGCCCGCCGACGTCGGCCGACACGGGCACCATGTCCGCCCGAACCTTGCCGTCGCGCGTGATCGGATCGACCTGATAGCGCTGCCACAGCACATAGATCCCGCCGAGGATGGCAAGGATGACGAGTAGGGTCGCGAGCGAGCGCCCGAGAAGATGTCGGTAAGGCATGATCAGTAGTGCAGCCGGAAGTGAGGGATAAAGTCTGCTGCCGCGCTGAGGCCCCACCAGATGAGGGTGAAGGCGGCAAGGTCTAGCAGGGCGGGTTGCCAGATGAAGCGATGAAGCGGCAGGCGCTGCATCGGCATGCGAAGGAAATAGACGAGCACCACCGAAATGACCGCCGTCACGAGCGCGGTGGGAACGTAGATGCCGCCAAAGTGAACTTCTTCAATCATACGCCAATTCCATGCCCACGTGCGTCGTTGACGCCGCTCCGATGGTCAGCACCGGCGCAGCTGCTTCGGGAAACAGGTTGCAGCGCATTGCCACGAGCGCTCGCAGCGCCTGCCTGCGATGATCGTCGAGCGGGCGGGCCAGCAGAGCGCCGATCGACCGGTCGATCGGCGCCAGCAGGGCGGGGTCTGCCGGGGAGATGGCGCCACAGCGGATCCGGGCGCGGTAGTGATTGGCGATGCCCGAGAGCACCAGCCCCATGTCGTGGCGCAGGTCATGCGGGACATGGGACAGCGCCTTGCGCACCGGGATGACGTTGCGCCCGATGCGCAGGTCGGCGAGGCCGTCCGCCGCATGGAAGTCATCGCCCGGCGGGGCTGCGACGATCCGCTGCGCGATCTGGCCGAGACGGTCGACCGAGCGCGCCGTCCAGTCCGCGGGACGGAAAGGCCGCCGGATGTCCGCCAGCAGGGCAAGTTCGGCCCAGTTGGCGCGCATCACGCGGCGCAGCGTCCAGCGCACGCTTGCTGAACGGAACAGGCGCGTCACGGCCAGTGTGGTTACGATGCCGCCAAGCTGGGCGAGACCGGTGTTCACGAACGTGGCGAAATCAGCCTGAAAGCGGGGCAGGAAGCCCATGGCGACGATGAAGCAGGAGAACATCGGCAACGCCTCTGGCGAGCGCCGCGGGTCAGCCTGGATATAGCCCATCCAGATCAGTGCCGGGGCGAGCGTGATGACCAGCATCTCGTAACCGTCCACGCGGGGCAGGACGACGAACAGATAGAAGGCGGCGAGCGGGAAGGTCTTGAGCGTCGCCTTCAGGTAGCGTCCGATCACCGGCGAGGGGTCGTCATGCGCCGCGAAGGAGCAGGTGATGAGCGCCGCAAAGGCCGCCGTGGCCGAGCCGCTGGGCCACGCCAGCAGGATCCACACGGCGCAATAGAGCATGATCGCCACCGCCGTCGCCGCACCGGCCAGCGCCGCCATGCCGTGGTCGCGCGCGAGCCGGAAGGAGTGTTCCGCCTGTGCTCCTTTGGTCTTAAGCCGGCCGGGTGAGCCTATACGGCCGGCAAGTCGGCGTGCCGCTGCAAAGGCGTCAAGAAATTGGGCGAGGCGAATGGCAGCGCTTGCGGCCAGCAGCGAGGGCCAATCGCCACGGTCCTCAGCCTGCGTGGCCAGGCGCTCGGATTCCTTAATCAGGGGCGCAACGTGAGCAGCCGGGCCGTCTGTCGCACTTAGCCAGTCCACCGCACGCATGAGCAAGGTGCCCATTTCCGGAGAAATGGCGTTCTCCCGCTCCAGCAAGTCGAGCCGGTTGGCGGCAGCTGACGCAAGCGGGATCGTGTTGGCAAGCTGCTGCTGAAGCGCGATCACGCGGCGCTGCGTAATGGGGGCGGCGCGCTGATCGAACGGGAGATGGACGGCGATCATCCCCAGTTCGGTAACGTCGGAAGCCAGCGCCCGGCGGTGATCGTTCTCCCGCTCACGATTGTCGCCGCTCAGCACTTCCACCGACCAAGTGCGGGCGTGGCGCAGGAACGATTGCGCCCTCTCCCGGATGACGGGCGTCGCGCTCCATGGTTGCAACAAGGCGTGGACGATCGAGACGCTCAGGATCGCGACCGTCATCTCCACGACGCGGCCGACCGTCGTGTCGAAGATGTTGGCGGGATCGTCGATGTAGGGAAAACTGATAACCGCCGAACTGAACGCTGCCATCTGAAAGAGGTAGGCGCGCGGGGTTCGGTCGAGCACCGCAAGATAGATGCAGAAGCCGGTCCACAAAGCCAGGCACAGCACCAGCAGCTCCGGCGCGTTCTGGAGGTTTGGAACCAACGCGATCGTCACGGCAGCGCCGGTTGTGATACCCGCAATACGATAAAGGACCTTCGGTCGGAATGCGCCCGCCATTGGCTGCGCAGTCACGTACACTGTCAGGAGCGCCCACCAGGGGCGTGGCAGGCTGGCCGAAAATGCGATGGCAAGCGTGATTGCCGCTGCAAGGAAGCTGCTGAGCGAGAACAGCAGCTTGCGTGCGTCAATGGTCAGACTGGCGAAGTGCCAGGATGGGAAGGATTGTGCTGACAACATGTGCGAGGCAACCGTGACGTGACCGAAGCCGCGGACGGATTATGCTCCGCTGCGTGCCCCTTTTGATTCGGTCTGCCTCATAAGCGCATGTGTGCGGCCATTCATAAGTCAAAAAGTTTATGGTCAAACGCAAAATTACTTATATTAAATAGGATCTATTCTCCTGAACCACCCAGCACGAGCATTGTCATGACCGTTGGCAGCGCGGTGACGAGCGACAAAGATGTCTGAGTTTCGGTGAGTGCATGGGCTTTGAACAGGCCGCAAATAACAGCGGCGACCGCAGATAGAATAATCGTCTGAAACAAGGCACCAAATCGCAATGCCGAGCTCTCTCGATCCGGCTCGTTATCATGCATTGCGGCATCCTCTCCCAAGTCGAGAACAAGGGAATTCATGTTCTGTGTGCCGGAAGTGGCGGACCAACCGAGTGGCGTCAAACGAATGATTTTGCGGCATGAAGAAAATATTTTCGATACGATGCGGATTACATTGAAGCGCGATGCTTCAACTTGATCGCGATGCCTCGCGCGTAACTCCCGGAAATTTCACGGGAACCCTTGATGATCGCAATCAACGCCAACGGCTGCGATCGCTCACTGTTTGAAAGGTGGGGCGATGCCAGATGCGGGATCTGGTTCGCCGTCTGCCGACGCGGCGTCTCGGATGCGAGCGTTTCCGTTGCGTTGGAAGTCGCTCAGCACCAGTTCGCCCGTCGTTACTCTGCCCGAGCCTCTTCATCAGGTCACGTAGCTTCCGTGTCGCGCCGCCGGATGCACGCCGCGCGGGATATCGGCGCCAGGTTTGTAGAAAGGGTCGGCCCGGTGATGAAGCTATCGGTGCGGCGCCCTCTCGCAGGCCCGGCCACAAACCCCGAATTCAACTGAATCAAAGCAAGCGCCGATGATCCGGAATTTGAAGCCCTGACAGACGTGGCGCGGTTCAGTTTAAGCGCATCGACTTGAGGCCAGCCCAGCGCTGGTAGCGGTCGCTGGGCTTGCGGTTTTGATGATCGGGTACGTTCCATTCTTAGCTGCCTCACGCTCCGTGTCACCCGTAAGCACATGCATCAACTGAAGAAAAGGCCATTTGGTAATGCGTTGAGAATGGAAAATCGTGAGCTACGAACTGCTTCTTCACACAAATGTAATTTCCAGTTGGCTTGCGAGCAAAGTAGCGGTAATGTGAGCGCTACCGTAGGATTGTTGCCCGTTGAGCGGCCACGGTCACAGGGGAGGATTTTTGTAATGGTTTCACGTTGGCATCGCTCGCGCTTTTCACAGGCAGGGGTGCTTCGTTTGGGTGCGTCCGCGTTGGCGCTGGCGGCAGCGGGGGCTGCTCTCCCGGTCTGGGCACAGGTTCAGCCGCAGGACGCGGCCGATGCGACCCAGCAGGCGGCTGGTCCGGAAGCTGAATCGGCTGGCGACGGCGAGATTGTCGTCACCGGTCGCCGTGCCGCGCTTCAGGCGGCGGATGACCGCAAGCGCCGCAGCGAAACCATCGTTGATTCGGTCGTTGCCGATGACGCTGGCAAGCTGCCCGACAACTCGATCACCGAAGTGCTGCAGCGCGTGTCCGGCGTGTCGATCGTTCGTTTCTCGGCGCTGAACGATCCGGATCACTTCTCGGCGCAGGGCTCGGGCGTGCAGGTGCGCGGCCTGTCCGGCGTTGCGTCGCGTCTGAACGGTCGTGAGATCTTTAGCGCCAACGGCGGCCGCGCGCTGCTCTGGGGCGATGTGACGCCGGAGCTGATGAGCGCCGTTGACGTGTACAAGGCTTCGACCGCCGATCTGATCGAGGGCGGTACTGGTGGCCAGATTGACCTGCGCACCCGCCTGCCGTTCGATTTCCGCGACAAGGACTTCCACGTCGCGGCGACTGGCGAACTCAGCATGGGCGATCTCGCGCAGAACGCCGATTATGCCGCATCCATCCTCGTTTCGAAGAACTTCGAGACCGGTATCGGCGATATCGGCATCATGGCCGATTACGCGCGCAGCCGGTTCACCCAGCTGTCGCAGTTCTTCCGTGTAGAACCGTATTTCCGTACGCGCCTGTCCGACAACAACGACTATTACGTGCCCGGCGGCTATGCTTACGGTGACGAGCGGTTCCAGCGTGATCGTGAAGGTATTTATGGCGCGATCCAATGGGCGCCGACGCGCGATCTGACGATCACCGGCACGTTCTTCCAGTCAACCTACAAGAACCTGTCGAGCGATTATGGCGCGCAGGTCGCATCTCAGGTGCTGGCAGTTGATCCGTCGCAGTCGACCTTCGACGAGAACGGCTTGCTCCTGTCGAGCCCGGCCCTGTTCGTGCGCGACCAGACCAGCTTCCTGCCCAGCGGCGGTTCGATTGTCAGCGGCGGCAACAAGGGCGTGTGGGACAGCAAGACTCGCACGCGCGATTACTCGCTCGCCTTTGCCTTCACCCCGGCCGACAGCCCACTGGCGATCAAGGGCGCGATCCAGCGCGTTGAATCGACGAGCGTACTCAACCGCCTGGACGTGTTCCGCGATCTGAACTTCCCGACGAGCTTCGGTCTCGACCTAACCGGAGACCTGCCGGTCGTCAGCGTTCCGTCCGGATCGCAGGCAATCTTTGATGATCCGGCAAATTATCTCTGGTCGGCGTCAATGCCGCACAATGAAGACAACAAGGGCCGGCTCGATTCCGCCAACCTCGATGCGGAATATTCGTTCGACGACAGCTTCTTCCGCTCGGTGAAGGTCGGCGGTCGCTGGTCGGAGCGCACTGAGCGCGATTACAACAACGGCTACAACTGGGCGGCGCTCGGCCGTGGCTGGAATGGCGATCCGCAGCTGACGTTCGCGAACGCGGCGCCGGGAGACATCGAGCTTCACGCGTTCAAGAACTTCTTCCGCGGCGAGGCGGTAATTCCCGGCCAGCTGCTGTTCCCGTCCTATGATCTCGTCAGCCGGCTGGATCGCGCGGAGCTCACCCAGGCGCCGCCGGCAGGTTTCTGCCCCGATCCGTACAATTGTGCGTCTTCGGGGCCGGTGCCGAGCACCGGCTATGGCGGGGCAGGCGGCATTCGCCAGATCGGCTTCATCCTGCCGGATGATCTGACCCGGTATCGCACCGAAACTTGGGCCGGCTATGCGCTCGTTCGCTTCGGGCGCGAGGGCGGTCAGTTCTCGGGCAATGTCGGTGCGCGCCTGGTTCACATCGACAACACGAGCAGCGGTTTCTTCCAGCAAAATTCTGTGCAGTTCATCACTAGCGATGGCCGCACCGTAACGTTGGCGCAGACCTCGGGCGTTCGCGAGGCCGGCGCGGAATTTACCCGCGTCTTGCCGTCGGTGAACTTGGAATATGCGCTGACCGACTCGATCAAGCTGCGCGGCGGCTATAACATCACCCTCGATAACCAGAGCTTCACTGCGCTGCGTTCGTCAGGAACGCTCGGCGTCGCGACCTCGACTAACCCGATCGCGGGCCAGCCGGGCATCTTCACCAACTTCACCCTCGAAAGCGGTGATCCGACGTTGAAGCCGACTACGGCGCACAATTTCGATCTATCGCTCGAATATTATGGTCCTCGCGGCGCCAATTTCCACATCGCGCCGTTTTACAAGCGCCTGCTCGATACGCCCATCTTCTCGCTGACCCAGCAACCGATCACCGCGACATTCACGGACGGCACGACCCTGGAGTCGCTCGGTGCGGCAACCATCTACGCCAATTCCGACAAGGCGGCGGAGATCAAGGGCGTCGAAGTGGGGGGCCGCTTCTTTTTTGACATGCTGCCGGGCTGGCTCGCCGGCATCGGCGTAGAAAGCAACTACACCTTCATCGACAGCAAGAACCCCGGCGACGTCTATCGCGACATCAACGGAGAGGTGCGCAGCGACGCGCCGCTGGTCGGCCTGTCGAAGCACAACGTCAACGCGACCTTCCTGTACGAAAAGGATCCGTTCTCGTTGCGTGTCGCCTACACCTGGCGGTCGAAGTACCTGCAGTCGACCAATGCCAGCGGCACCAACCCCACCTATGCTTATTACGACGTACCCGGCCCGCCGGAGTCGGCACAGGGCACGCAGATCGCGCTGCCGACGTACAGCGACGCCTATGGCCAGCTGGACGCGGGTATTCGCTTCAAGGTGAACGACAATTTCTCGTTCGGCATCCAGGGGCAGAACCTGACCAACTCCACGCAGCGCGTGCTGATGGGTGGCTATCCCGGCGGCAAGCTGGTCGGCCGTAGCTGGTTCCAGAGCGACCGTCGTATCGCTACCAGCATCAGCCTGTCGTTCTGATCCGATCGTGACGCCGGGCTTCTGGCCCGGCGTCACCGCAAGCTGTTGGGGAGGTGCGCGAATGCGCAAGCGTGTGCTCATCGTCGGTGGGGGCACCGCCGGCTGGCTGACCGCCGGCTATTTGGCCAAGCGGCTCAGCGCGGATCTTCCGGGTGGTGTTGCCATTACGCTGGTGGAATCGCCGGAAATCGGCATCCTGGGCGTGGGCGAGGGCACCTTTCCGACCATTCGCCGCACGCTGAAAACGATCGGCATCAGCGAAGTCGACCTCATCCGCAAATGCGGCGCCAGCTTCAAGCAGGGGGCGAAGTTCGCCCATTGGCGCTTCACCCCGGGCCAGCCCGGTCCTGATCACTACACGCACCCGTTCCAGCTCGCCGAGGCGGAGAACGGCCTCGACCTGCTTCCCTATTGGCTGCTCGGCCATGGTGGCGAGGCGAATTGGGACGAGGTGTGCAGCCCGCAGAAGAAGGCCGCCGACGCGCACCGCGCGCCCAAGCTGCCGAGCCACCCCGATTACGTCGCCCCGCTCAACTACGCCTTTCACTTCGATGCGGTGGCGCTCGCCGCGCTGCTCCGCGACAAGGCAGTGGAGAATGGCGTCACCCACCTCACCGATCGCGTGACCGAGGTTCATGTCGACGAGGGCGGCGCGATCGCCGGCGTCGACACGCAGGCGAGCGGTCGGCTGGAGGCGGACCTATACATCGACTGCACCGGCTTTCGCGCCGAACTGATCGGCAAGGCGCTCGGCCAGCCCTATCGCTCATGCCGTGACGTGCTGTTCTGCGACACCGCACTCGCCATCCAGGTGCCGTACCGCGACGAGCGCGATCCGATCGTTTCCTACACCATGGCGACCGCGCAGGAATCGGGCTGGATGTGGGACATCGGACTGGATCGCCGCCGGGGCATCGGCCATGTTTTTTCTTCCGCGCATACCGACGACGCCCGCGCCGAAGAACTGTTGCGTGCCTATGTCGGCGATGTCGGCAACGGCCATAACGTACGCAAGATCCGCTTCGAGGCGGGCTATCGCGAGACCAACTGGCACAAGAATTGTGTCGCGATCGGCCTGTCGAGCGGCTTTTTCGAGCCGCTGGAGGCGACCGGCATCGTCTTCTCCGAAGTGGCCGCGGGCATGGTCGCCAACCTGTTCCCCTGGGGCGGCGACTACGAGACCTCTGCGCGGCAGTTCAACGCGAACATGCTTCAGCGATACGAGCGCGCGCGGGATTTCATCAAGCTGCATTATTGCATCTCGGAACGCCGCGATTCCGACTTCTGGCAGGACAATGTCGCAGCCTCGTCGATCCCCGACAGCCTCCACGACCTGCTCGACCGCTGGCGCTACCGCCCGCCGACCGAGATCGACATCGACGCCAACGTCGACATCTTCACCGAGGCGAGCTGGCAATATGTCCTTTACGGGATGGGCTGGAAGACCGACCTTTCTGCCCGCGCCGGCGCCTATCGCTACGCCGACGATGCGCGCCGGGCGTTCGCCGAGGTGGAGCGGCAGGCGGCGTTCGCGATCGCCAATCTGCCGAGCAACCGCCAGCTGATCGACTACGCCCGCACGCGCAACTTCGGCGCGCCTGCGTGAGCGCGAAGTCGCTGGACCGCATCGTCATCGTCGGCGGTGGAACGGCCGGCTGGATGACGGCCGCGGTGCTCGCGCGGCTCACCGCAGCCGGCACGTCCGTTACGCTGGTTGAATCCGAGGAAATCGGCACGGTCGGCGTCGGCGAGGCGACGATCCCGTCTCTGGTCGACTTCAACCGCCTGCTCGGCATCGATGAGGACGAATTCGTCCGCGCGACCGGCGCAACGTTCAAGCTCGGCATCGAGTTCGTCGACTGGGGGCGCAAAGGCGAGCGCTACATGCACCCGTTCGGCACCTTCGGCCGCGACGTGCAGGGGATCAAGTTTCACCAGCTCTGGCAGCGTCAGGCGCGGGCAGGGGATGCCGGCTCGCTCCACGATTACTGCCTTACCTCGGTCGCCGCGCGTCTGAATCGCTTCACGCGCCCTAGCGGCGATCCGGCGGCGGTTCTCTCCTCGCTGCGCTACGCCTTCCACTTCGATGCGGCGCTCTACGCCCGGTTCCTGCGCGGGCTGGCCGAACGCGGCGGCGGGACACGGGTCGAGGGACGCATCAGCCACGTCGATCTCGCCCCGGGGGATGGCTTCATCCGGGCGGTCGAGCTGGCGGACGGCCGCCGTATCGAAGGCGACCTGTTCGTCGATTGCAGTGGTTTCCGCTCGCTCCTGCTTGGCGAGGCGCTGCGCGTACCCTTCACCAGCTGGCAGCACTGGCTCCCCTGCGACCGCGCGCTCGCCGTGCCGAGCGAATCCACCGCGCCGCTCACTCCCTACACCCGCGCGACGGCGGGCGAGGCGGGCTGGCGCTGGCGGATCCCGCTCCAGCACCGCACCGGCAACGGCCATGTCTATGCCAGCGCCTTCCTGAGCGACGACGCCGCTGCCGATGCGCTGATTGCGGGTCTCGACGGTGCCCCCACCGCCGACCTCCGCCCGTTGCGCTTCACCGCCGGCGTGCGCGAGCGGCTGTGGGAGCGCAATTGCGTCGCCATCGGCCTGTCGGCCGGCTTCCTCGAGCCGCTGGAATCGACCAGCATCCACCTGATCCAGTCAGGCATCACGCGGCTGATGAGCCTGTTTCCCGACAGCGGGCATCCCGCCGCGAGCCGCGACGCTTACAACCGCCAGCTGCTGGCCGAATACGAGCAGGTCCGGGACTTCATCATCCTCCATTATCACGCCACCGACCGCGACGATTCCGCGTTCTGGCGCCACTGCCGCGACACCGCGCCGCCGGATACACTGGCGCACAAGCTCGCCCTCTGGCGCGAACGGGGCCGCGTGATGCCGGAGGCCGGCAGCCTGTTCACCGACGACAGCTGGATCGCGGTGCTCACCGGGCAGGCGGGCCAACCCGCCGCCGGCGACCCGCTCGTCGCCACCCTGCCGCCGGAGGAGACCGCGCGCTTCCTCCACCATCTGCGCAGC
The DNA here is from genome assembly GCF_001557395.1 of Sphingomonas sp. CCH5-D11. Taxonomy (NCBI): domain Bacteria; kingdom Pseudomonadati; phylum Pseudomonadota; class Alphaproteobacteria; order Sphingomonadales; family Sphingomonadaceae; genus Sphingomonas; species Sphingomonas sp. CCH5-D11. The sequence goes on from NZ_LSKH01000004.1 coordinate 19,740, forward strand.
GTGATCGGGCAGACCGCCAACGCCATGCCCGACCACGCCCAGTTCATCGCCCGCCACTGCGCGGCGTAAACCTCCGATCGGAGAGACGGACCATGACCCTCCCCACCCGGCATGCCGAGCTTGGCGCCGCGTTCCTCGCTGCCGCGCTCGCAGTCACTCCCGCGCTCGCCCAGGATCGCCAGATCACAATCGACCTCACCAAGGCCGGTACCCCCATTGACCGTGCCTTTGATCTCTCGGTCGGCGCCGATTACCCCGGCACGACGATGCGCCCTGAAGCCATGGCGCAGCTCAAGACCGCAGTGGACGAACTCGGCTTTCGCTACATCCGCTTCCACGGCCTGTTCCACGACGATCTCGGCACGGTGACGGTGGTGGACGGCAAGACCGTCTATGACTGGACCAAGATCGACCAGCTGATCGACGGCCTGCTTGCCCGACGCATCAAGCCGTTCGTCGAACTCGGCTTCACCCCCACCGCCATGGCGACCTCCAAGCAGACCCTTTTCTATTGGAAGGGCAACACCTCCCACCCCGAGCCCAAGGCATGGGCCGCGCTGGTCGACGCCTTCGTCCGCCACGCCCGCGAACGCTACGGCCAGGACGAAGTGCGCAGTTGGTTCTTCGAGGTGTGGAACGAGCCCAATCTCGACGGCTTCTGGGAAAAGGCCGACCAGAAGGCCTATTTCGACCTCTACGAATCCAGCGCCCGTACGATCAAGGCGATCGACCCAAGCCTGCGCGTCGGCGGCCCCGCGACGGCCGGCGCAGCCTGGGTGCCCGAGCTGCTCGCGCTCACCGCGGCCCGGAACATCCCGATCGATTTCGTCACCACCCACACCTATGGCGTCGCCGGCGGCTTCCTCGACGAGAAAGGTGAGGACGACAACAAGCTGCTCGCCACTCCCGACGCGATCGTCGCAGATGTGCGTAAGGTCCGCGCCCAGATCGACGCCACCAAGTACAAGGGCCTGCCGCTCTATTTCACCGAATGGAGCGCCAGCTACAATCCGCGCGATCCCGTCCACGATAGCTACATCAGCGCGCCCTACATCCTCACCAAACTGCTCGCAACGCGCGGCATCGCACAGGGCATGAGCTATTGGGCGTACAGCGACCTCTTCGAGGAAGCCGGCCCGCCGCCAACCCCCTTCCACGGCGGCTTCGGCCTGATGAACCGCGAGGGCATCCGCAAGCCGGCCTGGTTCGCGTACAAGTACCTGAACGAGGTGAAGGGCCGCGAGATCGCCACCGGCGACAACGAGGCGCTGGCCGCGACCGAAGCCGGCAAGACCAACGTCATCCTCTGGGCCTGGCGCTAGCCGAAGCAGGAGGTGAGCAACCGCCCGTTCTTCACCAAGGTGCTCCCTGCCAGCGTCGACAAGCCTGCCGAATTGCGGTTCGCCGGCCTTCAGCCCGGCCGCTACCGCGTCGCCGTGCGCCGGGTAGGGTTCAAGGCGAACGATGCGCACTCCCGCTATCTGGAGATGGGCTCGCCGAAGGATCTCGGCACGGCGCAACTCGCCGAATTGCAGGGCCTGACCCGTGACGTGCCCGAGAGCAACGCGACGGTGCAGATCGGCAGCACGGGCCGCCACACCATGACGGTTAAGATGCGCACCAACGACGTGGCGCTCGTCACGCTCGAACCAACGGGCGGAGCGAAGCAGTAACAACGAGAACTCCGTCACCCCGGCCTCGTGCCGGGGTCCAAGCTTCCGCGCACTCGAAGGCTTTAGATACGCGGCACGCTGGATGCCGGAACAAGCCCGGCATGACGAAGTGAGTGACGGCAAGCCTCGCACTTCCAACGACCGCTTCAACAAGAGGGACCAAGATGACGGTCAACCGCCGCGACACGATCCTGATGGCGCTAGCCTCCGCCGGCGCCACGCTCACCGCCATGACGGCGGCAGCGCAGCCAGCCGCCACACCAACCCGCTCACGCTGGGGCAAGACCGTCGAAGGCCAGCGCCGCGCCGATCTAGGCAACGGCACATACCTGAACCCGGTGCTCGCTGGCGACCGCCCCGATCCCAACATTCTGAAGGACGGCGACGATTATTACGCCGCCTTCTCGTCTTTCCTCTACTATCCCGGCGTCCCGATCTGGCATTCGCGCGACCTCGTGAACTGGACGCCGCTCACCGCCGCGCTGAAAACCCCGATCGGCAACGTCTGGGCACTCGACATCGCCAAGCATGACGGCCGCTACTTCATCTACATCCCGGTCCTCGACGACAATGATCCCGGCCGCGCGCTCAAGACCTTCGTCATCCACGCGCCCAGCATGAAGGGCCCTTGGAGCGAGCCGATCGACATGCACCTCGACGGGCATATCGATCCCGGCCATGCCTTCGGCGAGGACGGCAAGCGCTACCTGTTCTTCAACGGCGGCAGCCGCGTGCAACTCAGCGACGACGGGCTGTCCGCGGTCGGCAAGCCCGATCATGTCTATGGCGGCTGGCCGATTCCGCAGGACTGGGTCATCGAGGGATTCGCGCTGGAAGGCCCCAAGCTCACCCGCCGCGGCGAGTATTTCTACATGTTCTCGGGGCAAGGCGGCACCGCCGGCCCGCCGACCAGCCATATGGTCGTCGTCGCCCGCTCGCGCTCGATCCACGGCCCGTGGGAGAATTGCCCGCACAACCCGATCGTGCGCACGGTCAGCCGCGACGAGCCCTGGTGGTCGCGCGGCCACGCCACCGCGATCGAGGGGCCGGATGGGCAATGGTGGATGGTCTACCACGGCTATGAGAACGGCCTGCGCACGCTCGGCCGCCAGATGCTGCTCGAACCGTTCGAATGGACCGCCGACGGCTGGCCGCGCGCCAGCGGCGGCGACCTGTCGCGCCCGCTGCGCAAGCCCGGCAACGCTGTCGGTGCGCACGGCCAGCCGCTGTCGGGATTCGGCCCCGACGCGATTGGCAAAAAGCTCACCTTCTGGGCGCCGCGCCCCGGCTACCTCGATCGCGCGAGGATCGCCGGCAACGCGCTGACGCTGACGGGGCAGGGGACCGGCCCTGCCGATGCCTCGCCGCTGCTGTTCGTCGCCGGCGACCGCTCCTACGACATCCGCGTCGAGGTGGAACTGCAGGGTGCCGCGCAGGCTGGGCTACTGCTGTTCTACAACGAGAAGCTGTTCTGCGGCCTCGGCGTCGGCACGGAAAAGCTCCACGCCTGGCGCATCGGCCAGGAGGAACGCTGGCCCGCCGGCGCGCCGATCGACACGCGCCGACTGTTCCTGCGGCTGGTCAACGACGAGGAGGTCGTCACCTTCTATCACAGCCGCGACGGGCGGACATGGACCAAGGAACGCTCGGTCGAGGTCGCCGGCTACAACCACAATGTCGCCGACGGCTTCCTCAGCCTACGCCCCGGCCTCTACGCGACCGAAGGCGGCACGGCCGTGTTCCGCAACCTCACCTATCGCGCACTCGAAGGCGTCAGCGACGCTGTGCGGCCCTGATACCCGTCACCCAGGGCTTGACCCGGGGTCCCGCTGCCTTGTCCCTTCGCCAGAAAAAGAAGCGGGACCCCGGATCAAGTCCGGGGTGACGGGATAAGCGGAGATGGTACGCGCAGCCGCAGCCAAACCCACGCGTCATCCCGGCCCTGTGCCGGGATCCAGACCTCCACGAATCCAACAGCCGGAGAGTTCGGGGCACCCTGGATCCCGGCACAAGGCCGGGATGACGCGTGCCTTACGTCACCTTCCCAGCCCCGCCAGCGCCTCCGCAATCGCCGCCCGCGCCACCGGCGCCATCCGCGCATAGCCCGCCGCATTCGGGTGCAGCCCGTCAGCCGTATAGGCGTCGGTCAGCAACCCGCGCGCATCCACCACGGCCGCCGCATAATCCGCAAAGGCATACCCCCGCGCCGCCGCCAGCGCCCGCAGCCGATCGTTCACCGCCCGCAACGTCGCCGGTGGCCGCTCCTTCGTCAGATAGCCGCGCTTCTCGCCATAATCGTTCACCGGCGTGAGCGCACACAGCACCACGCGGATACCGCGCGCGTCGGCGATGTCCGCCATCGCGGTGACGTTGGCGAGGATCGTCTCTGGCGTCTCGACCTGCAGGAAGCCGGACACGTCATTGGTCCCGCCCAAGATCACCACTGCCGCCGGCTTCAGCGCCACCACGTCCTGCTCGAACCGCAGCAGCATCTGCGCCGTCCCCTGCGCGCCGATCCCGCGGTTCACGTACGGCTGACCCGGAAACGCCTTGGCCAGATCCCAGCCATCGGTGATCGAGTCGCCCAGGAACACCACCCGCTGCTCACCCTTGGCGGGCGGCGGCAACGCGGCATTCGCTTCGGCGTACAGATAGCGCTCGCCGAAATCACGCATCAGCGCCGGGACCAGCCCCGCGCGGAACGGCCCGCCCCACGGCCCCCAGTCGCGCGTCTCCACGACGGTGCGGCGCGCCGGGCTGCTCTGGTATTTCGGCTCCTCCGCCGCGATCAGCGTGGCCGCGCAGGCCAGCGCCAGTGCCCCCCGCTTCATGCCGGCAGCACCCCGATCCGCTGCGCATAGGCCGCGAACAGCTCCGGCCACGCCGACGCCGGCACCGTCTTCGGCAGCCGCGCGCCGAACCCATGCCCACCCTTGTCGAAGCCGTGGAACTCGGTTTCGCGTTCCTTTTCCAGCATCGCCTGATACAGCGCGATGCTGTTCCCGATCGGCACCAGCCCGTCGTCGCTGGCATGCGCGAGGAAGATCGGCGGGGTTTCCGCTGTCACCCGCGTCTCCACCGACGCCGCCCGCAGCAGCGCCGCATCCGCGCCCTGCCCGAACAAGGCATCGCGCGATCCGCCATGCGTGAACGGCGCCGACAGGGTCACCACCGGATAGATCAGCCCGGCCAGATCAGGCCGCGCCGACAATTGGTCCGCCGCATCGACCGGCGCATAGGTCCGCTCGTCGAACCGCGTCGCAAGGCTGCCGGCAAGATGCCCGCCTGCGGAGAATCCCAGCGCCGCCACCCGCTTCGGATCGACGCCATAGCTGCCGGCTCGCGCGCGGATCACCCGCATCGCGCGCTGCGCATCCAGCAGCGGCACCGTCGCGCGGTTCGCCCAGCCTTCACCCGGCAGGCGATAGCTCAGGATGAAGCACGTCACGCCGCGCGCATTGAGCCAGCGCGCCTGCTCCTCTCCCTCATTATCGATCGACAGGAAGCCATAGCCGCCACCCGGCACCAGCAGCACCGCTGCGCCGTTCGGCTGGGGCGCGCGCCGCACCATCAGCGTCGCGCGGTCGATGCCGGTCAGCCAGCGGTCGTTGAACCCTGGATCCTTGGACCGTTGCTCCACCTTGCCGACCGGCAGCTTCGCGGGCGCGCCCGGCGCATTGCCCGGCCACAGCTGGATGACGTCGCCACCCCAGGTGATCGGCGCAGCATGGGCCGCCGCGCCGATGAAGGGGAGGGCGGCCGCCGCCACCAGCACGTCGCGGCGCGACGGCGTCATCACTTCACCTCGCCGTCGATCGTGCGCGGCAGGCCGAGCGGATTGTCCGAGCGCAGCGCGGCGGGCAGCAGCGCCTCGGGCAGATCCTGATAGCAGACCGGCCGCAGGAAGCGCTCGATCGCCGCCGTGCCGACCGAGGTCGTCCGCGCGTCGGAGGTGGCGGGGAAGGGGCCGCCATGCACCATCGCGGTCGACACCTCGACGCCGGTCGGCCAGCCATTGGCGAGAATCCGCCCGGCCTTGCGCTCCAGGATCGGCAGCAGCTTGCGTGCCGCCTCCACATCGCCCTCGTCCAGCTGCAAGGTCGCGGTCAGCTGCCCCTCCAGCCCTTCGAGCAGCGCGGCAACCTCATCCAGATCGCGCGCGGCGATCACGATCGACGCCGCGCCGAACACCTCATGCCCGATCGCCGGATCGGCCAGGAACCGCTCGGCATCGGTACGGAACAGAGCCGCCCGACCCAGCGTGCAACCGGTGCCCTCGACGCCCTGCGCCACCGTCTCGACGCTGTTGTGCGTCGCGAGCGCATCGACGCCCTTATTGTACGCGCCGTGGATGCCTGCGGTTAGCATCACCTGCGGCTGCGCGGCCGTCAGCGCTTCGGCCGCCGTGGCGACGAATGCGTCGAGTTCGGCACCCGCCACGCCGATCACCACGCCCGGGTTGGTGCAGAACTGCCCCGCACCCATCGTCAGCGACCCGACGTAAGCCTTGGCCAGCGCCTCGCCGCGCGCCGCCAGCGCCTCAGGCATCAGCACGACGGGGTTGATGCTCGACATCTCGGCATAGATCGGGATCGGCTCGGGCCGCGCCTGCGCCAGCGCGACCAGCGCCAGGCCACCGCCACGCGATCCGGTGA
>NZ_LSKH01000040.1:0-23696 GCF_001557395.1 Sphingomonas sp. CCH5-D11
GCCGAAGCCGCCGCGGTCACCGCCAAAGCCGCCGCCGCCGAAGCCGCCGCCACCAAAGCCACCGCTGTTGAAGCCGCCGCCGCCGAAATCTCCGCCGCCGAAATCGTCGCCACCAAAGCCGTCACGCTTGTCGCGCCCGCGTCCGCCACGATTGCCGCGGCCACCTTTTTCGTAACCCATAAACCCTGTTCGTCTTCCCGCTCCGCCCGCAAATCAGTTTCAAGACCCGCGCGATGGACGGCCGGCGCAGGGCTTTGTGACGCGGAAGCTGGTGCGCCACAGGAGTCGTCATAGCGCATTGGCGCGTCTGCTGCGAACAGATTCGTCGCGCAGAGCAAGTATTACGCAACGAACATTGCGCAACTGTCGCGCTTAAAGCACAGCTTACCGCTGTCAGGGCGCTTGTCCCACCTCATTTTCACCGGTTGTTGAGCCGGACGGCGCCGCGCGCTACGGCGTGCCCCATGGCCGTTTATTTCCATGAAGAAGATCTTCCGGGTGATGTGTTCGCACCGGGTGCCCCGCTCGCCGTCGATACGGAGACCATGGGGCTCATCACCCCGCGTGACCGGCTTTGCCTGGTGCAGATCTCGGACGGGCTTGGCGACGAACATCTCGTGCGGTTCAGTCCCGGGTCGGATTATGCCGCGCCGCATCTGCGCGCCGCGCTGGCTGATCCTGCCAGGCTGAAACTGTACCATTTTGGTCGTTTCGATATTGCCGCGATCCGCCATTACATGGGGATCGTTGCCGCTCCGGTTTACTGCACCAAGATCGCCTCGCGCCTGATCCGCACGTACACTGATCGTCATGGTCTGAAGGAACTGGTGCGCGAACTGCTCGGGCAGGAAATCTCCAAGCAGCAGCAATCCTCGGATTGGGGTGGACCGGAATTGAGCGACGCGCAGCGCGAATATGCCGCTTCCGACGTTCGCTATCTCCATCGCCTGCGTGAGGAGCTCGATCGGCGGCTGGCACGCGAAGGGCGCACGCAGATTGCTCAGGCCTGCTTCGACTTTCTACCGCATCGTGCCGAACTGGATCTGGCCGGCTGGGCTGAAACGGACATCTTTGCGCATGCCTGACGCGGGCTTCGCCGTCCTGCGCGCGACCGTGCCCGGCCGGGTCACGGACGTGAATCGCGCGCGGGGCGGGCGAAACTTTTGGCGTCTTCCTCGTTTCTCCTGGTCTGCCCATCCGATCAGACTCACAGGAAAGCGCGCCCATGTCTGACATCGCCGTCCGGGAACGATCCCGGCGCCAGCATTGGGCCGCGCCCGGCAGCCGGCATGACCGGATCATCGCGACCACGCACTGGCTTTTACCGGTGCTGATCGGCGTGCTTGCCGCGTTTCTGGTCATGGCCCCGCTGACCACGGCGGGCGACGTGTCGTTCGTGCTCGACAAGAACAAGGTCGAAGTGGCCAAGGAACGGCTGAAGATTCAGCGCGCGCAATATCGCGGCTCGGATGCGAAGGGACAGCCATTCACGCTCAATGCTGGCTCCGCGGTACAGCGCAGCTCGGCGGAGCCGGTGGTCGAAATCAACAAGCTGGCGGCGCAGATCCGGTTGCAGGACGGCCCAGCCACGCTGACTGCGCCTACCGGCCGGTATGACATGGAAAGCGAGCGGGTGAAGGTCGACGGGCCGATCGCATTCCGCGGTCCCAACAACTACAGCCTCGATACGCAGGATGCGACGGTGGATCTCAAGACGCGCACGCTGCGCTCGTCGAACAGCGTGACGGGCACGGTTTCGCAGGGGAACTTCAGCGCGGATCGGCTTGATGCGGATCTTGAGGCTCGAACCGTTACTTTACGCGGCAATGCCCGCTTGCGCGTAAACCCGCGAGGGGCGAGATAGCGCGCCATGAAACGCGCGGCCCTCCTCGCCCTTCTGTTCGCATCCGGCGCGATCGCTCAGACGCGCCATAACACCAACGCGCCGATTGATTTCGGCGCGGACACGATTGAGCTGCAGGATCGCGCCAACCGCGCGGTGTTGTCGGGCAACGTGGCGGTGCGTCAGGCGGAAATGTCGCTCAACGCGGCGCGCATGACAGTGAACTACACCGGCCAGGTGGTCGGCGGAAATCCGCAGGTCTCTCGTCTGGATGCGGCGGGCGGCGTCGTCGTGCGTCGGCCGGATCAGACGGCGCGCAGCCAATATGCGGTTTATGACCTGAACCGGCGCGTGATCACCATGGTGGGCGCGGTCAGCCTGACACAGGGCGCCAATACGGTGAACGGCGGCCGCCTGACGATCAATCTTGATACGGGCCGGGCGGTGATCGATGGCTCGTCGGTCGCTGGCGGATCGGCAGGCGGCGGGAATGTGACAACGGCGCCGTCGGGCCGCGTGACGGGCACCTTCTCCGTTCCGAAGCGCAACTGATCGCAAGGGGGCTTTCGCCGCGCCGCAAGCTCATGCATGAATCCTGCCAAAGTCGGATCGCGTCAGCGTACCGGCAGGCAAGCGCAAGGCTGCAGACGAACGATGGACGATACGACCACCCTCTCCCATGCGGAGCCGATCCACGAAGCGCCGATCCTGAGCGGCCTTCAGGTCGTTTCCATCGCCAAGTCCTATGACAAAAGGGTGGTGCTGAGCGACGTTTCCGTGTCGGTGGCGCGGGGCGAGGTGGTCGGCCTGCTCGGCCCGAACGGCGCCGGCAAGACGACTTGCTTCTACTCCGTCATGGGCCTGGTGAAGCCGGATGCCGGCCGGATCATGCTGGACGGAGAGGACATCACGGGCCTTCCCATGTACCGGCGCGCCATATTGGGCCTTGGCTATCTGCCGCAGGAAACCTCGATCTTCCGTGGCCTGACGATCGAGAAGAACATTCTGACCGTGCTCGAACTGGCGGAGCCCGATCCCGCCGCACGGCAGCACAAGCTTGATACTTTGCTGGACGAGTTCGGCCTGACCCGCCTGCGCGATGCCCCCGCAATGGCGCTTTCGGGCGGTGAACGCCGCCGCGCTGAAATTGCACGTGCCTTGGCCGCCGATCCAACGATCATCCTGCTCGACGAGCCGTTCGCCGGCATCGATCCGCTGTCGATCGCGGATATTCGCGCGTTGGTGAAGCAGTTGAAGCAGCGCGGCATCGGCGTTCTGATCACCGATCACAATGTGCGCGAAACGCTGGACATCGTGGATCGCGGCTACATCATCTACGATGGCCGGGTGCTGTTCACCGGCGCGCCCGCGGATCTCGTTGCCGATCCCAATGTGCGTCGCCTGTATCTCGGCGAAGAGTTCTCGCTCTGAGTTGATGGCTATGGTGACCATCATCGTCTTTCCGGCGACAGATGGGATCGCGCCTGGCCACATGCCACTTGCCAAGCCGATGCTCGCCGGATGAGCCTCGCGCCTCGCCTCGACCTTCGCCAGTCGCAATCGCTGGTGATGACGCCGCAATTGCAGCAGGCGATCAAGTTGCTTGCGCTGTCGAACCTCGAGATCGAGGGAGTCATTGCGGAGGAGCTGGAGAAGAATCCGCTGCTGGAAGCGGTGTCGCCCGGTGAGGACGAGCCGTTCGCCGAGCGTGAGCGCGAGGTTCTTCGCGATGAACCCGCGCCGGCCGACGAACTCGTCCTTGCCGGAGAGGCCGCTGGCGAAACATTGGACGTCGACATCGCGGCTGAGCGGTTCGATGATGCCCCGTCGGACAGCGGCAGCAGCGTTGGCGACGGGCTTGGCCTGAACGGTACGGCCAGTGGCCCCGGCGAGGACGCGCCAGACCTTGATGCCTTCGCGGCAGCCGCCCCGTCGCTGGCCGATCATCTGTCGCAACAGGCCGGCGAGGTGCTGACGGGCGCGGATCTGTTCGTCGCCCAGCATCTGATCGACCTGATCGACGAGGCGGGCTATCTGACCGCCAATCTGCTGGAGGTGTCCTCCAGGCTAGGCGTACCACTCGCGCAGGCCGAGCGTGTTCTTGGCGTTATTCAGACCTTTGATCCGACAGGCGTCGGCGCTCGCGATCTGGCCGAATGTATCGCGCTGCAGGCCAGGGAAGCGGATCGCTATGATCCCGCGATGGCCAGGCTGATCGCCCATCTTGATCTCGTCGCGCGCGGCGAACTGCCTCGTCTCAAGCGCATCTGCCAGGTCGATGACGAGGACATGGCAGACATGATCCGCGAGCTGCGCAATTATGATCCCAAGCCCGGCGCCCGCTTCGGCGGCGAGCCGATGCAGGCCGTCACGCCCGATCTCCACGTGCGCCGGACTCGGGGCGGCTGGGTGGTGGAGATCGATAGTTCGACGCTGCCGCGCGTGCTCGTCGATCGCCGCTATCATGCGCAGCTCGCCGCCGGACCGCAGGACAAGGCGTCGAAGGCATGGCTTGGCGACATGCTGGCGAGCGCCAACTGGCTGGTGAAGGCGCTCGACCAACGTCAAAAGACCATCATCCGCGTCGCGACCGAGATCGTGCGGCAGCAGGAGGCGTTCTTTCTGCACGGCGTGTCGCACCTGCGCCCGCTGACGCTGCGTCAGGTGGCGGACGCGATCGAGATGCACGAATCCACGGTCAGCCGGGTCACCTCGAACAAATATCTGAGCTGCGCGCGCGGGCTCTTTGAACTGAAGTACTTTTTCACCTCCGCCATTCAAGCGGCCGACGGCGGCGACGCAGTATCCGCAGAAGCGGTGAAGAGCGCCATCAAGGGCCTGATTGCGAACGAGGGCGCCAAGATCCTGAGCGACGACACGCTGGTCGAGCTGCTCAACGCCAAGGGCTTCGACATCGCACGCCGCACGGTTGCGAAATATCGCGAGGCGATGGGGATCGGCAGCTCCGTGCAACGCCGGCGTCAGCGCGCGCTGGGCGGCGGGTAGACCGCCCACCACCAGCCGCCATCCCGAGCTACGTCCGGGGTTCGTGGCGCAGCGAGCACTATTGCCGAACAGTCACGTCGACCTAATCCTCCACCGTCATCCCGCGCTTGGCCGACATTCAAGATGCCGCGCGCGCCATACCATCGGGTCGGCGGGGCCGGGTGCCTGCTGAAGGCCGGCATGGCTGTTATGGAGAGCGCCCGATCCTCGTCGGCGCCAGCCTTCGCGGAATGCTCCTCATTCCGGTCACGCCCGACATGAGGAGCGGTCGCGAAGGAGCGCCTTACCCCAGCAGCGCCCGTGGCACTTTCACCTTCATGTCCAGCAACTGCTGTCCCTTGCCCTTGGCCAGCGCATCTAGGCGCAGGCTGGCGAATTGCCCCCCGCCCAAGGATTGAATGCAGTGAAGGTTGATCGCGTTCATCCCCGGCAGATCGTATCGTCGGACCTCCGGGTGTGACGCGCCTTCAAATTCATGGGCGAAGAACGCCTTCACTGCGTCTTCGGTCAGGGCGGCGCGGATCCAGGGAAGGAACTCCGGCCGGCGCGCAATCACCCCGACGTTGAAGGCGTTCCCCTTGTCGCCGGAGCGCGCCCAGGCGACTTGGATCAGCGGCACCTCCACCAGATGCTCGGCGGCGTCAGCGTCCTCCCCCGCTAGCGGCCGGACGATCATCGTCGCGTCGAACGGGGTGGCCGGCGCCGGGTTTTCCACGGTGATCGTCTCCCCTCCCAGCGAAATTTTGGCGGAGACGGATCCGCCGTCGACCAGGAACGAGAAGACCTGCGATACCGGCGAGATCGTCGGCCGCGCCCCGAACCAGCCGGTCGATCCCACGCTCATCGACGTGGTCGGCGAATCGAATTCGCGCATCATGATGTTCAGCGCATCGGCGTCCTCATGCTCCGCACCGATGCGGGCGATCACCTCGCGGGTGGCGGAGAGCGCCGGGCTGGCCTGAGCGCCATAGCTCGCCTCCGTCCCCAACAGCTCGACGCGCGTGTCGCGCAGCGGCGGCAGGTTCCGCCCGCGTAGCATTTCGCCCACTCGGGTCAGCACGGCCTCAGCCTGCGCCTGCGCCTTTCTCGCCGCATCGCGCCCCACCACGGGCATGATGCCGATGAAGCGATGCCCGTTCTCGAAGGTCACGCAGGTCTTGAGCTTGCCCGTCGGCGGATATCCCTTCGCATTGGAAACGCGCACCCGTCCCTCGCCGTCCTCGGTGACGCTCAGCTGGGAAAAGTCGCACACCACGTCCGGTAACGCATAGGCCTGCGGATCACCGACCTCGTAGAGGATTTGCTCGGAAACGGCCGCCGGGGAGACGAGCCCGCCGGTCCCCTCCGGCTTGGTGACGACGAAGTCGCCGTCGGCGTGGCATTCGATGATCGGATAGCCGATATGCGCCCAGTCCGGCACCTTTTCCCAATCGGTAAAGAGGCCACCGGTCGCTTGCGCGCCGCATTCGATGACATGGCCGGCGAGCGATCCGGCGGAAAGCCGGTCATGATCGTCCGCTTGCCAGCCGAATTCATGCATCAGCGGCCCCAGCGTCAGCGCGCTGTCCACCACCCGGCCGGTGATGACCACATCCGCGCCGGCAGCGAGCGCCGCCGCGATCGGCCCGCCGCCGAGATAGGCATTGGCGGTCCACACCTTCTTCGGATCGGGAAAGGGCAGGTCACTGAACATCTCGAGTATGCCATTGGCGGCAAAGTCGGGCACGCGATCGATCAGGTCGTCGCCGGTGATGATCGCGATGCGGAACGAGATGCCGGCCTCGGCGGCGATTTCCTCCATCCGCGCCCGGCACGCCTCCGGGTTCACGCCGCCCGCATTGGTCACGACGCGCACGCCCTGTTCCTTGAACTCGCGCAGATTGTCCTTCCACACCCATTCGGTGAAATCGCGCGCATAGCCCTGGTCGGGGCGGACCTGTTTCAGCTGGCCGAGCGGCGCCATGGTCGCCTCGGCCAGGTAGTCGAGGATCATATAGTCAAGCTTGCCGCTAGCCAGCAGCTGCGGCGCTGCGACCGAGCTATCGCCCAGGAACCCGCCCGCGCCGCCGATGCGCACGATTTTGGCCATCCGCCCTCTCCCTATGTTTCGGAAGAGGGTAGACGGATTGAACACGGAGGCAAGCTTCACCCCTCCCGCTTCCGGGAGGGGGCATCCGATCAATCAGCGAACGGGTCGCGCACCAGGATCGTGTCCTCCCGTTCGGGGCTGGTGGAAACCAGCGCGACCGGGCAGTTGATCAGTTCCTCGATACGGCGGATGTATTTGATCGCCTGCGCCGGCAGGTCGGCCCAGCTGCGCGCACCGGCGGTCGATTGCGACCAGCCTTCCATTACTTCGTAGATCGGCTCCACCGCCGCCTGATCCGCCGCATGCGACGGGAAATAGTCAAGCGTCTCGCCGCGCAGCTTGTAGCCGGTGCAGATGGAGATCGTCTCGAAGCCGTCGAGCACGTCCAGCTTGGTCAGCGCGATGCCGGTGATACCGCTGACAGCGGCGGACTGGCGCACCAGCACGGCATCGAACCAGCCGCAGCGGCGCTTGCGCCCGGTGACGGTGCCGAATTCATGCCCGCGCGTGCCCAGCCGCTCGCCGGTCTCGTCCTCCAGCTCGGTCGGGAACGGGCCGGAGCCGACACGCGTCGTGTACGCCTTGGCAATGCCCAATACGAACCCGACGGCGCCCGGTCCGAGGCCGGAACCACCCGCCGCCGTCCCGGCGATCGTGTTGGAGGAAGTGACGAACGGATAGGTGCCGTGATCGATGTCGAGCAGCACGCCTTGCGCGCCCTCGAACAGGATGCGGCGGCCACGGCTGCGCGCGTCGTTCAGGTCGCGCCACACCGGCTTGGCAAAGGACAGAACGAAATCGGCGATCTCGCGCAGGTCGGCCAGCAGCCGCGCACGATCGATCGGCGGCTCGCCGAAACCGGCGCGCAGCGCATCATGGTGCGCGGTCAGTCGATCGAGTTGCGGATCCAGATCGTCCAGATGCGCCAGGTCGCAGACGCGGATGGCGCGGCGGCCGACCTTGTCCTCATAGGCGGGCCCAATGCCGCGCCGCGTGGTTCCGATCTTCCCCGCGCCGCTCGCATCCTCGCGCAGCCCGTCCAGGTCGCGATGGAACGGCAGGATGAGCGCGCAAGTGTCGGCGATGCGCAGCGTGTCAGGCGATACCTTCACACCCTGCGCCGACAGTTTCTCCACCTCCGCACGCAGGGCCCAGGGATCGAGCACGACGCCATTGCCGATGACGGAGGGCGTACCGCGCACGATCCCCGACGGCAGCAGCGACAGCTTGTACACCTGCTCGCCCACCACCAGCGTGTGGCCGGCATTGTGGCCGCCCTGAAAGCGCACCACCATGTCGGCGCGCTCGGCCAGCCAGTCGACGATCTTGCCCTTGCCCTCGTCGCCCCACTGGGCACCGATCACCGCTACATTCGCCATGGGTACAATACTCCCCCTGCCGGGATGATCCTCGCCGCCCTTCGACAGGACTCGGCGGCAAGGAAGGGCCAGAAATTGCGCCGCGCGGTTAGCGGGGCATGATGGTGGCTGTCAAACTCCTGCGCGCTTTCAGAGCGGCCGGGCCTCGCCGTCGACCAGCAGATGCGTGCACAATTGCTTCTCCGGCGTATCGCCCGGCTCCAGCGCGGCAACGGTCACCCAGCCGTCCCGGCGCATGGCCGCGCCTGCTGCTTCGGGCGTGCCGACCGGCAGGAACAGGCGGCGGCGCTCGCTTGCGTCATTACCCGCGACAGCCGCGGCGAACAGCGAAAAGCCGGTCGCCGCCTCCTCCGCGCCGTTTTCGTGCATCAGCGTGTAGGTGCCGCCGCGTCCGACTTCGCGGGTCGCACCTTGCGCAAACAGTGAGAAGCCCAGCCACGTCTGATATTCGAAGCCATGCCGCTCGGTAGGATCAAGCGTCAGCGTCGCACGCGACCCCAGCGCCGCCGCAATAGCTTCCAGACCGTCAAGCCGCGTCGCCAGGACGTTGCTCGTATCGAAGGCGCGCAACCGCTTCACCGCAGCCTCGAACGGCCCGGCCGCCTCGATCAGCGGCAGATAGGCCGGCGCGAGCTCTGCAACCGCGCCGGCATCCTTGGCGTCCAGCCGATCGCGCAGCCGGTCGACATCCTCGACCGGCAGCGGCCCGGCGGCGAGCGTATCGACCAGGTCAGGGAGCGTGAAGTCGACCGACACGCCCGTCGCGCCAGCCGCGGCCAGTGCCTCGACCGCCACCGTCACCACCTCGCGTGCCGCCGCGACGGTATCGAGACCGATAAGCTCGCACCCGATCTGCCGCGCCTCGCGCTCCGGCTGCAGCGCGCCGCCACGCAACTTCAGCACCGAACCGGCATAGCTCAGGCGAACGGGGCGCGGATGGTGCGCCATGCGGGTCGCGGCGATGCGGGCGACCTGCGCGGTGATGTCGGGGCGGATCGCCATGGTACGCTGGCTCACCGGATCGACGAAGCGCACCGCATCGGCCAGCCCGCCATCCTTCAATCGCGAGCCAAGCCCCTCGGCGAATTCAGCCAGCGGCGGATCGACCCGCTCATAGCCATAGGAACGCGCCAAGCCGAGCACGCGTGCCTCGACACTTGCGGCACCATCAGCATGCGGCGGCAGCCGATCACGAAACCCTTCGGGAAGCAGCGTGGTCATGCGAAAATCTCCCTCTCCCCTCCGGGGAGAGGGCCGGGGAGAGGGGCAGTCACAAGCGCAACAGCGATTGCCTGCAGCACACCGGCCTCGTTCCGCATGACGTCAGCGTTGGTGAAACGCAGCACACGATATCCTTCACGTTCCAGCACAGCCGTCCGCTGCGCATCGCGCGCTTCGTTGCTTGCGTGGGTGTCGCCGTCAACCTCGATGATCAGCTTGCGCGATCGGGCACAAAAGTCGGCGATATAGCGGCCGATCACGACCTGGCGGCTGAACTTGACGTCGCCGAACCTTTTGCCGCGCAGGTGATACCAGAGCCGCGCCTCGGCCGACGTCATCTCGCTGCGCATCGCCTTCGCGCGCTTCAGCAGGTCAACATCGGTTCTCGTCACTGCCCCTCTCCCCTGCCCTCTCCCCGCCAGCGGGGAGAGGGAGAAGAGGTGCCCGTCCCGCTCGCCTCTCGCAAGCGGCACAAGCATCGGCATCACATCAGAACCGCAGCCCCATGGCGGTCTTCACGCCCGGCAGCGCCTTCACCTTGGCCAGCAGCTCCGCCGTCACCGGCTCGTCGACCGACAGCAGCAGCACTGCCTCCCCGCCGGCCTGGCGCCGACCGAGGTGGAACGTGCCGATGTTGACGCCTGCCTCGCCCAGCGTCGTGCCGAGCCGGCCGATGAACCCCGGCGCATCCTCGTTCACGACATACAGCATCGCGCCGGTCAGATCGGCCTCGACCTTGATGCCGAACAGCTCCACCAGACGCGGCGCCTGATCGCCGAAGAGCGTGCCTGCGACCGAGCGCTCGCCGTCCGCGGTGCGTACCGATACGCGCAGCAGCGTGTGGTAATCGCCCTCGCGCTCAGTGCGGATCTCGCGCACTTCCATGCCGCGATCACGCGCCAGCACGGGCGCGTTGACCATGTTAACCGTGTCGGTCTGCGTGCCGAGGAAGCCCTTCAGCACCGCGCTGGTCAGCGGCTTGGGGTTCAGCTCCGCCGCGGCGCCTTCCGAGTGGATCGACACGCGGTCGATCGCGCCATGCGCCAGCTGGCCGACGAGGCTGCCGAGCTTCTCGGCAAGGCCCATGTACGGCTTCAGCTTGGGCGCTTCCTCAGCCGACAGGCTCGGCATGTTGAGCGCGTTGGTGACGCCGCCCGAGACGAGATAATCGGCCATCTGCTCGGCCACCTGGATCGCCACGTTGACCTGCGCCTCGGTGGTGGACGCGCCGAGGTGCGGCGTGGAGATGAAGTTCGGCGTGTTGAACAGCGGGCTTTCCTTGGCCGGCTCGGTCACGAACACGTCGAGCGCCGCCCCGCCGATATGGCCGCTGTCGAGGCCCTGCTTCAGCGCCGCCTCGTCGATCAGGCCACCACGGGCGCAATTGATGATGCGCACGCCCTTCTTGGTCTTGGCGAGATTCTCGGCCGACAGGATGTTGCGCGTCTGGTCGGTGAGCGGGGTGTGCAGCGTGATGAAATCGGCGCGCGCCAGCAACTCGTCCAGCGTCACCTTCTGCACGCCCAGTTCGATCGCGCGCTCCTCGGTGAGGAACGGATCGAAGGCGACGACCTTCATCTTCAGACCCAGCGCGCGATCGGCGACGATCGAGCCGATGTTGCCCGCGCCGATCAGGCCCAGCGTCTTGCCGGTCACCTCGACACCCATGAAGCGGTTCTTTTCCCACTTGCCCGCCTGGGTGGAGCGATCCGCCTCCGGCAGATCACGCGCCAGCGCGAACATCAGCGCGATGGCATGCTCGGCGGTGGTAATCGAATTGCCGAACGGGGTGTTCATGACGACCACGCCCTTCGCGCTCGCCGCGGGAATGTCGACATTGTCGACGCCGATGCCGGCGCGGCCGACGACCTTGAGGTTGGTCGCGTGCTCAAGGATCTCCTTGGTCACCTTGGTGGAGCTGCGGATCGCGAGGCCGTCATACTGGCCGATGATGGCCTTCAGCTCGTCCGGCGTCTTGCCGGTGATCTCGTCCACTTCCACGCCGCGCTCGCGGAAAATCTGCGCGGCCTTGGGGTCCATTTTGTCGGAAATGAGAACTTTTGGCATTTTGAAGTCTCCCTCTCCCCGCTGGCGGGGAGAGGGTCGGGGAGAGAGGCAGTCAAGAGCCCCGCATCCGACCCTAAAGATTGTTGTGAAAAGCGGAGAGGGACTGCCCCTCTCCCCGGCCCTCTCCCCACAAGTGGGGAGAGGGAGAAATCAGGCGGCCGCTTTGGCCGTCGCGTAGGCCCAGTCCAGCCAGGGGCCGAGCGCCACGATATCTGCGGTATCGACCGTGGCGCCGCACCAGATGCGCAAGCCCGGCGGTGCATCGCGATACCCGCCGATGTCGAGCGCCGCGCCTTCCGCCTCCAGGAGCGCGACCATCTTCTTGATCACCGCTTCGTCGGCATCCACCGTCAGGCACACGCTGGTGGTCGAGCGCGACGCCGGATCAGCCGCCAGATGCCCGAGCCAGTCGCGCGCCTGCACGATCTCGTCCAGGGCCTTGGCGTTCGCATCGGAGCGCGCGATCAGCCCGCCAGCGCCCAGCGACTTCGCCCACTCCAGCGAGAAGATCGCGTCCTCCACCGCCAGCATCGACGGCGTATTGATCGTCTCGCCCTTGAACACGCCCTCGGCGAGCTTGCCCTTGGAAACGAGGCGGAACACCTTCGGCAGCGGCCAGGCGGGAGTGTACGATTCAAGCCGCTCCACCGCACGCGGGCCAAGGATCAGCACGCCATGCGCGCCCTCGCCGCCCAGTACCTTCTGCCAGGAGAAGGTGGCGACATCGATCTTGTCCCACGGCAGGTCGTAAGCGAACACGCCGCTGGTCGCGTCGGCGAAGCTCAGCCCCTCGCGGTCGTCGGCGATCCAGTCGCCGTTCGGCACGCGCACGCCGCTGGTGGTGCCGTTCCAGGTGAACAGCACGTCGTTCGACCAATCGACTTCGCCGAGATCGGGCAGCTGGCCGTAGTCGGCGCGGATGATCGTGGGGTCGATCTTGAGCTGCTTGACCGCGTCGGTCACCCAGCCTTCGCCGAAGCTTTCCCAGGCGAGCGCGGTGACGGGGCGGGCGCCCAGCATGGTCCACATCGCCATTTCGAAGGCCCCGGTGTCCGAACCCGGAACGATGCCGATGCGGTGCGTATCAGGGAGCTTTAGCAGCTCGCGCATCAGATCGATGCAATAAGCGAGGCGCTGCTTGCCGATCTTGGAACGGTGCGAGCGGCCGAGCGAGACGTCGGACAGCTTGGCGGCATCCCAGCCGGGAGGCTTGGCGCAGGGACCAGAGGAAAAATAGGGTCGCGCCGGCTTTGCGGCGGGTTTCGCAGGCGCAAGAGTGGTGTCGGCGAGCGTCGTATCAGTCATTTAAGACTCTCCTTACAGAGAGCACGCGCGGCGTTGGGACCGCGTGGCCCGCCGACGGCTCTAGTCAACCGGAGCTAACGTGGCAACCGCCTGACGGTGCCACCGACTCGGCTCAGCCTTCCGCACGCTCCATTCGGCCCGGCTGCCGCCGCACGTGCTTTCCTTCTGGGAAATCGTGTAAAAAAGGGGGGCGCGTCATCGATCGCGGCGCGAACGGGGGGCTTGGTGCGTTCGTTTTTCCTTCTGGCGCTCGCAACGTTGCTTGCCGCGTGCGGCCGGTCGGAGCCGCCGGCGCGTTCCGATTCGCGCACGCCCGTTCGGCGCGTCGACGGGCCGATGTCGCGCGAAACCGCACAATGCCACCGCGACCTTCGCGCGCTCGGCGTCGCATTCGAAGTGCTGCCCGACCGCCAGTTCGCTCCCGGCTGTGGCATCGTGGGAACGGTGAAGCTGCTCGACATCGGCGTGCCCACGACGAACCTCGGCGCGATCCGCTGCGGCGCGGCGCGCACCTATGCGCAATGGGCGCGCAACGCGGTCGCTCCTGCCGCCTATCAGATCCTCGGTAGCGAGCTTGCCAAGGTCGAAAGCATGGGCACCTACAATTGTCGCAACGTCGCCGGCACCGCGCGCCGCTCGGGCCATTCGATCGCCAATGCGCTGGATATCGGCGGCTTCCAGCTGAAGGACGGCCGGCGGATCACGATCCTCAACGACTGGAACTCGCCCGACCCCGATGTGCGCCGCTTCATGCAGGTCATCCATCGCTCCGCCTGCAAGCGCTTCGGTACGGTGCTGAGCCCCGACTATAACAGCGCGCACCGCAATCACTTCCATCTGGAGGACGACAAGGCCGATTTCTGCCGCTAAAGGCCCACGAAATGACAGAAACTCGCGTACCGAGCCGCACCTTTCCGCGCGCTCGCCAGGATGCCGAATCGGCCAAGGGCAACATCTCGACGCCCCAGACCGAAAATCCCGCCTACAAGCTCGCCTTTCAGGACATGGATTTCCTCCTGCGTGAGGATCTGCGCCCCGTCCGCTTCCAGCTCGAGCTATTGAAGCCCGAGCTGCTGCTGGAGGAAGCGCATATCGGCTCCACCTTTGTCGTCTATGGCTCGGCCCGCATTCCGGAGCCCGCCAAGGCGCAGGCGATGCTCGACATGGCGGATCCGGAACACCGCCACATTGCCGAGAAGCTGGTCGCCAAGTCGAAATATTACGACATGGCGCGCGAACTCGCCCGTCTCGCCAGCAACTTTCCCCGTGATGAGCAGGGGAAGCGGCATTTTGTGGTCTGCTCGGGCGGCGGCCCGTCGATCATGGAAGCCGCGAACCGTGGCGCGGCGGACGTTCATGCCGAATCGATCGGGTTGAACATCGTCCTGCCGCACGAACAGGCGCCCAATCCCTATGTGACGCCGTCGCTGTCGATGCAGTTCCACTATTTCGCGCTCAGGAAGATGCACTTTCTCCTGCGCGCCCGTGCGCTCGCCGCGTTCCCCGGCGGCTTCGGCACGTTCGACGAGCTGTTCGAACTGCTGACGCTGATCCAGACCGGCAAGGTCGCCCCCATCCCGGTGCTGCTGTTCGGCCGCGAATTCTGGGAAAAGGTGGTGAACTTCGAAGCGCTTGTGGAGGAAGGCGTGATCGCAGAGCGCGATCTCGACATCTTCACCTATGTCGAAAGCGCTGCCGAAGGCTGGGCGGTCGTTCAGCGCTTCTATCAGGAGCGGGCGCAGCAGGATCCGGCGCCGCCGGCCTGACACACGAGGCGGCCGGGTGCCGGATCGCTCCGGCCTATCCTGCCCGGTCGAGCAACAGGTCGCGGGCCGCGTTCAGCGCCCGCGCCTCGTCCGCAGAGCCGCCACGATCGGGATGCGCCTCAGCCATCAGCCGCCGATGCGCGGCGCGGATGGTCGCTTCGTCCGCGGCGCGGTCCACGCCCAGGAGGCGCCGTGCGGCGGCCGCATCGCCCGGTTCCTGCGGCACGGCGCGCTGGCGTACCTTTCGCCCGCCCATACCGTTCTTCCACAATCGCCAGCCGGCATAGGCCACCAGTAGCGCGATCAGCAGCTTGAACATCATGCGACAGAGGTCAGCGCTGGCTCGGGCAGCGACAGCCCGGCCATCATTTCGCGCAGTTCCTGCCGCGCCGCGACATGCCCCAGCCCCATTGCGCCGAACTCCTTGGCATCAAGCATGGTAAGGCCGGACGGGAAGAGTTCACGATAGATCACGCGCTCGCCAAGGCCGGGGATGACGCGAAAGCCAACCCGCTTCGCCAGCTGATCCAGCGCGTCCGACACGCGCCGCATGTTGCGCGCCTCGATATGCTGCAGGCGATTGCGCAGCACCACCCAGTCGATCGTCGATCCGTCGGCCTTCGCGCGTGCCTTGCGGGCGTCCCAGATCAGCTCGGAATAAAAGCTTGGCCGCGTCACCTTGAAGGTTTCGGGGTGAACCTGCCCGATCAGATCGAAATCGACGAAGCTGTCATTCATCGGCGTGACCAAGGTGTCGGCCCGGGTGGCCGCGGCGCGGGCATAGGGATCATCGCGGCCAGGCGTATCGATCACCAGGAAGTCCGCGCCCTGCAGCATCTCCGCATAAGCGTCCTCGAAATCCTCATGCGCAGTGCGATAGCGCGGGATCGCGAGTTCCGATCCGGTGCGGCGTACCGATTCCGTACGATTGTCGAGATAGCGCCCCATGGTCCGCTGGCGATGATCCAAATCGAGGCAGGCCACGCGGGCGCCGCGAACCGCCAGGGCGATGGCGACATGCACCGCCGTCGTCGACTTGCCCGTCCCGCCCTTCTCATTGGCGAAAACGATCACATGGGTATTGTCGGGACCGGTCGGCAAATCGTCGCATCCTTTGTTGATCGCGTGCAGCGATCCCCATAGATGCCCGCCGGTTAGGTTTCGAGTGGAGTTTCGCCCGCGTGCAGACCGTGCGTGATTTGAACGACCTGCGCGCAGCGATCGCTGCCTTCCGCGCGGATGGCGCGCGCGTCGCCCTTGTCCCCACCATGGGCGCGCTTCACGCCGGCCATATCGCACTGGTCGAGGCGGCGAAGCGCCCGGGCACGAAAGTGGTCGCCTCCATCTTCGTCAATCCCAAGCAGTTCGGACCGAATGAGGATCTCGCGCGCTACCCGCGGCGCGAGGCGGCGGATTCGCGCATGCTGGTGGAGGCCGGGTGCGATCTCCTCTGGTTGCCGCCGGTCGAGGCGATGTACCCGGACGGTTTCGCCACGAGCATCGGCATTACCGGCGTGACCGAGGGGCTGGACGGCGCCGCGCGGCCTGGGCACTTCGACGGGGTCGCCACTGTTGTCGCCAAGCTGTTCAATCAGGTCGGCCCCGATGCCGCCTATTTCGGTGAAAAGGATTTTCAGCAGTTGCAGGTGATCCGTCGCTTGGTGACGGACCTGAACTTCCCGATCGAGGTTGTCGGCGTGCCGACTCAACGCGACGATGACGGCCTCGCCCTGTCCTCCCGCAATATCTACCTCGACGAGGAGGAACGGGCCAAGGCGGTGGCCCTGCCCCGTGCGCTTGGCGTCGCGGCGCGGGAAATCGCGCGTGGCACATCACCCGCCGACGTGCTGGCGGAGGCGCAAGCCAGCCTGGTCACCGCCGGCTTCGTGGTCGATTACGTCGCGCTGGTGGATGCTGAAACGCTGACGGAGGCGCCGGCAGCAGACCGCCCGCGACGCCTGCTTGCCGCGGCACGAATGGGGCAGACCCGGCTTATCGACAACATAGCGATACCGCTGGATTAACCATTAACGATTTGGTGAGGCGAATCGCTGCACGTTGCGCCTGGGGGAACTTGAACCAGGGGCAATCGACATGGGGACCAGCCTGAAAGGTGCGCAGCTGCTGATTGACAGCCGGCTGCCGGATGCGATGCGCGGCGACGGACACGCCTGCTACGATCTGGGCGTCGCTTATTCTACCGGCACGGACGGTGCCGATTACGATCTCGTTGAAGCGCACAAATGGTTCAACTTGGCCGCAGTCGCCGGCAACGCTGCCGCTCAGGCCGCGCGGGCGGAGATTGCGGACGACATGTCGGCACGCGAAATCGCCACCGCCCAGCGTGCGGCACGCGCGATCCTCGCAATGGGCCAGCGGCGCGCGGCATAAGCGCCGCCGTCGGCGCTGGCGCTCGGCTCAGGTAAGCAGACTGGTGCATGCGGGGCGGCTCACGCGTCGGCTCGTGCCACGATCATCGTTCATACTGAGCTTGTCGACGCAGGGGCCGAAACCGCCTGGCGACAAGCACGGGACGAACGGCACAGGTGAGCAAAGCCTGCCGTAAACCCTATCCTTGTTGCAAAGCACCTCCCCGGCGAACACCGGGGAAGCGGATCACGGTCGCCGGATCAGGCCTCAATTGTCCTGGCTAGCGACATAGCCATCGTACCGACCACAAGTCTCCGGATCCTTGCGGCAGCGCTTTTCCCAGTCGCGCCGCTCGCGGCCCTCGCGCGCCTCCTTCTTGCGCATTTCCCGGCCGTAGTTGCGATCGGCCTCGTCTTGGCTGGTGGTGGTCCAGTCGACGACCTGCCCTGCTGCCTTGAACGGTGCGGTCACAACGCTGGCTGCCGTTCGCACGCATCCGCCCGCAATCAGCGGAAGCAGGGCGGCAGCTGAAATCACAAGCACTTTACGCATCACTGAGCTCCCCGCGCGCCATTGCGCGCCCGCACGCCTATAGCAGGGAAATCAGTGAAGAACCCGTCGATACCAAGGCCAAGGGCCGCCGAAATCTCGGCATGGAGATCGCCCTGCCCCTGAGGATCGTCGGCCCGCCGATAAGCAGCGGGCAGGAACTGGTTCTCGGCCCGGTAGGTCCAGGGGTGGACGCGCAGTCCCGCTGCATGGGCATCACGCACGATCCCGCTGGGCACGGTGCCTTGCCACAGCATCGCCTTGTTCGGCCCGATCCCCCAGGCATAGGCCGAAATCGCCTTCAGCCCTTCCGGCGTGACCATGTCGGCATAGCTTCGCGCCGCGCCATCGGCAGGCCCGGCGGCGCCGTCGATCAACTGGATCAGCCGCACCTGGGTCATTGATTTCAGCCGCTGGAGGTTCTTGACCTCAAAGGACTGGATGAAGACCGGCGCTTGCGCATCATCCCATCCGGCGCGCCGCAGCGCAGCCACGAGCGGCGCGTCGGTCCCTTTTCCGATTGCGGCGAAATAGGTCGGGTGCTTGGTTTCCGGATAGATCGCGACCTTGTGCTGCTTGGCCAGCGCGATCACCTCGTCCAGCGTCGGGATCGTCTCCTGGCCGTCGAACGCGCGATTGCCCGGCCGCAGCTGCGGCAGCCGCTCCCTCGCGCGCAGCGTCTTCAACTCGGCCAGGGTGAAATCCTCGGTGAACCAGCCCGTCACCGCGCGGCCATCGATCATCTTGGTCGTGTGCCGGCCGGCGAACTCGGGATGAGCCGCAACGTCGGTTGTCTCGCCGATCTCGTTTTCGTGCCGCGCGACCAGCACTCCGTCGCTGGTCGGCACCAGATCCGGCTCGATCACGTCAGCACCTTGCGCGATCGCCAGTTCATACGCCGCGATCGTGTGCTCCGGTCGTTCTCCCGAAGCGCCACGATGCGCGATGACGATCGGCGCGGAGAGCGGGACGGAGTGTGGATCGGCCGGTTGCATCGGCGCTGCTTGCCGCGAAGCGCATCCGCCCGCCAGCGCCATAACAAGAAATATCGCGGCATACTTGGATCGAATGAACGAACGGCGCATATTGCCTCCATGCGCTTCACCATCAACGGCAGCAAGCGCGAGGCCGATCCCGATATCCGAGCCTCGCTCCTCGACGTTCTCCGTGAGGAGTTCGCCCTGACGGGCACCAAGAAGGGCTGCGATCATGGTCAGTGCGGCGCCTGTACGGTGTTGGTGAACGGGCGGCGGATCAATGCGTGTCTCACGCTCGCGGTGATGCATCAGGATGATGACATCGTGACGATCGAGGGTCTTGGCAGCAGCGATACGCTCCATCCCATGCAAGCGGCGTTCGTTCGGCATGACGGTTATCAATGCGGTTATTGCACGCCGGGGCAGATTTGCTCCGCGGTCGGTATGCTCGATGAAATGGCGAAGGGCTGGCCAAGCCACGTCAGCGATGATCTCTCCGCCCCCGTATTCGACGAGGCCGAAATCAGCGAGCGGATGAGCGGCAATCTCTGCCGCTGCTCCGCTTATCCGAACATCGTCGATGCCATTCGAGAGGTTCACGCGCAGGGGCAGGAGGCATGAAGACCTTCGATTATGCCCGCGCCGACAGCCCGGAGGAAGCGGTGCGCGCCGGCGGCCGCTTCATCGCCGGCGGCACCAATTTGCTCGACCTGATGAAATTGCAGGTCGAGACGCCGGAAAAGCTGGTCGACATCAGCCGGCTCGCTCTGAACACGATCGAGGAACAGGATGGCGGGCTGCTGATCGGCGCGCTCGTTCCCAACAGCGACCTTGCCGCCGACCCGCGCGTCATCGCGCTCTATCCGGCGCTCAGCCGTGCGCTGCTCGCCGGCGCCTCGGGCCAGCTGCGCAATAAGGCGACCACCGGCGGCAATCTGCTCCAGCGCACCCGCTGCTATTTCTTCTACGACACCCACGCCGCCTGCAACAAACGCGTGCCCGGCAGCGGCTGCGACGCGCTGGGCGGGTTCAACCGCATCCACGCGATCCTCGGCACCAGCGATCAGTGCATCGCCACCCACCCTGGCGACATGCCGGTGGCGATGCGGGCGCTCGACGCGACGGTGGTGACGCTGAAGCCCGATGGCGATCGCCGCCGCATCCCACTCGGCGAATTTTACCGCCTGCCCGGTGACACGCCGCAGATCGAGACGTTGCTGGAGCCGGGCGAGCTCATCACCCACATCGCGCTTCCCGCCCCGGCGGCCGGTGCGCGGCAGCTTTACCGGAAGGTCCGCGACCGCGCCTCCTACGCCTTCGCGCTCGTCTCGGTCGCGGGGGTCGTGACAGTTGAGGACGGCACGATCACTCATGCTGCGCTCGCTTTCGGCGGCCTCGCCCACCAGCCATGGCGCGATCCCGCCGTTGAGGCCGCGCTGATCGGCAAGCCGGCCGGGCAGGCAGCCTTCGATGCCGCCGCCGATGCGCTGCTCCGCGACGCACGCGGCTTCGGCCACAATGATTTCAAGATCCCGCTCGCACGGCGCGTGCTCGTCGCCGCGCTGCGCGATCTGACCGCGGAGCCGGCATGAACGATCTCGCAATGGACGCGCCCTATCGTCCGGCGGCGCTCGACCGCGCCCGGCAGGGCCTGCTCGGCAAGCCGCTCGACCGCTACGAGGCGCGCGAGAAGGTCAGCGGCGCCGCGCCCTACGCCTTTGAGCAGGCCCCGGAAAACACCGCCTATCTCGCCATCGTTCAGGCCAGCATTGGCCGTGGGCGCGTCACGGGCATCGATGCGGCCGAGGCGGAGGCTGCGCCCGGCGTCGTCGCAGTGATCCACGGCGACCCTCGCATGCCGACGGGCGAGGGCAATTCGCGCGCCATGTCCGCCATCGGCAAGGATGAGGTGTTCCACTACGGCCAGGGCGTGGCGATCGTCGTCGCGGAAACACAGGAGGTCGCCCGCGCCGCCGCGCGCCTCGTCCGGGTCAGCTATGACGAAGCGCCCGGCCGCTTCGACGCCGCCGCGGTGGAGATCCAGCGCGATCACAAGCTCGGCTTTCTCCCCCCGGTGAACCGCGGCGATCTGGATACGGCGCTCGCCGCGGCGGAGGTGGTGATCGATCGCACCTACACCACCCCGATCCACTTCCCCGCCGCGCTTGAGCCGCATGCCACGCTCGCCTGGTGGGAGGGTGACCGGCTTGTCGTGCGCACCAGCAATCAGGTGATCGGCGGCGCGAAGGGCACGATCGCCAGCGCGCTCGGCATCGAGGCGGATCGCGTCCGCGTGCTCGCGCCTTATGTCGGCGGCGGCTTCGGCGGGAAAACCGGCGTTGGCCCGGAGGTGATCTTCGCTGCCATCGCTGCCGAGAAGATTGGCCGACCGGTCAAGGTCGCCCTCACTCGCCGCCAGACCGCCTATATGGTCCACCATCGCTCCCCCACGACGCAGCGCCTGCGCATCGGCGCCGACCACGACGGGCGGATCAGCGCCATCGGCCACGAAAGCGTCGCCTACCAGAACGACGACAGCGCTTTCCTGGAGCCGGTACCCTTCGGCACATTGCCGCTCTACGCCGGCGAGGCGCGCCGTTTCCGCACCGATCTCGCGCGGATCGACCTGCCGGCGACGGGTGCGGTGCGCGCGCCGGGCGAGGCGATCGGCACCTTCGCGGTTGAATGCGCGATGGACGAATTGGCCGAGCAGCTTGGCCTCGACCCGATCGAGCTTCGCCGCCGCAACGAACCGACGAAGGATCCAACCACCGGCAAGCGCTTCTCCACTCGCCGCCTGCTCGATTGCTACGACGAGGGCGCTCGCCGCTTCGGCTGGGATCGGCGCGAGACGACGCCCGGCAGCCGGCGAGAAGGCGAATGGCTGATCGGCATGGGCATGGCCGCGGCCTTGCGCGGCAATTTCACTGTCAACGCCGAGGCGGAGGTGATCCTGGGCGATGACGGCCGCGCGACCGTGCGCACCGACATGACCGACATCGGCACCGGCACTTACACGATCCTGGCGCAGACGGTCGGCGACATGCTCGGCCTGCCGATCGAGGCGATCGATGTGGTGATCGGCGACAGCGATCTGCCGCCCAGCGCCGGATCGGGCGGCTCGTTCGGGGCGGGCAGCGCCTGCGCCGCCGCCGCGCTCGCCTGCGAGGACATCCTCGCTGAGCTCGGCCGTCGCATGAATGCCGCGCCCGAGGATCTTCAGCTGGAGAACGGCGTGGTCACCGCTGGCGGTCGCAGCAACCCGCTCGCCGATCTCGTTCGCGGCTCCCCGATCAGCGCCCGGGGCAAGACCTCGCCGGGCAAGGAATCCCAGGCGACCAGCCAGGCGAGCCATGGCGCGCAATTCGCCGAGGTCGCGGTCAACGCCGTCACGGGCGAAGTGCGCGTGCGCCGCATGCTAGGCGTGTTCGACATTGGCCGCGTGCTCAATGAAAAGACCGCGAAGAACCAGATCATCGGCGGCATGGTCTGGGGCCTCGCCTATGCCTTGAGCGAGGATGGCGTGGTCGATCCGCGCAACGGCCGCTTCGTGAACCCCGATTTCGGCGAGTATCATGTCGCCGTGAATGCCGACGTGCCGCAGATCGAGGCCTATTTCGTCGAGGAGATCGACGGTTCGGCCAATCCTGTTGGCGCGAAGGGAGTGGGCGAGCTTGGCATCGCCGGCTCGGGCGCGGCGGTGGTCAATGCCATCCACAATGCCACCGGCGTGCGCATCTACGACATGCCGGTGACGCTCGACAAACTTCTCCCTCATCTTCCACCGGTGTAATTCATGGCTGATAACGACAGCGTCCTTTCCGCGGCTCAGAC
Source organism: Sphingomonas sp. CCH5-D11 (assembly GCF_001557395.1). NCBI lineage: Bacteria > Pseudomonadati > Pseudomonadota > Alphaproteobacteria > Sphingomonadales > Sphingomonadaceae > Sphingomonas > Sphingomonas sp. CCH5-D11. Next base: position 22,407 of record NZ_LSKH01000040.1, read on the forward strand.
GTGGAAGGGCGACCGCATGGCGCTTGCCACGGTGGTCTCCACCTGGGGCTCGGCGCCCCGCCCGCGCGGCAGCCACATGCTGGTGCATGAGGACGGCCGGTTTGAAGGCTCCGTCTCGGGCGGCTGTGTCGAGGGCGACATACTCGATACAGCGGCGCAGGTCATCGCCGGCGCCCCATTCGCGGTTAAGAAATATGGCGTCGCCGATGCCAGCGCCTGGGAGGTCGGCCTGCCGTGCGGCGGCGAGATCAGCGTGATGGTGCAGCCGGTATCGGCCGAAGGCTTCGACCCCGAATTGTTTGACCGCATCATCGAGGCGCGCGCCGATGGCCAGGCGCTCACCGTCACCACCGATCTGGAGAGCGGTCACAGCGACCTCAGGCCGATCGAGACGGGAGAGATCTTCGCCAACCGCTACGATCCGCCGCGGCGGCTGATCGTCGTCGGTGCGGTGCAGATCGCCCAGTCGCTGGTCGGCCTCGCCCGTACCTTGGGCATTGAGACGGTGGTGGTCGATCCGCGCGGCCGCTTCCTTACCGATGAACGTTTCCCTGATACGGTGCTGGACGATCGCTGGCCTGATGAAGCCGTGGCGGCCTACAAGCCCGGCCCTTCGACAGCGGTGGTGACGCTCAGCCACGATACCAAGATTGACGATCCGGCGCTGATCGCCGCTCTGTCCACCAACGCCGGCTATGTCGGTGCGCTCGGCAGCCGCAGGAGCCACGCCGCCCGCCTTGAACGCCTCGCCGCCGCGGGCATCACGCCCGCCGATCTGGAACGGATCGACGGCCCGGTCGGCCTCGATATCGGCGCGATCGGCCCGGCTGAAATCGCCCTCTCCATCGCCGGCGCGATGGTGAAGGCTTTTCATGATCGCGGCTGAGAACACCGCGCTCATCCTGCTCGCCGCCGGCCAGTCGCAGCGGTTCGGGGGAGAGCGCAGCAAGCTGGACGAGCCGCTCGCCGGCCGGCCATTGGGGCTGCACCCGGCGGAGACACTGGCCGGCATCCCGTTTCGCGCCCGTGCCGCGATCGTCCGCCGCTGCCGCATCGACTATGCGGCGCACGGCTTTGCCGTGATCGAAAATCGCGATGCGGCGGCGGACATGGCCTCCTCGCTCCGCCTGGGCGTGGCGTGGGCCCGGGCGCAAGGCGCGGGTGCGTTACTGGTCGCGCTCGCCGACATGCCCTGCATCACCGCGGCGCATGTCCGCCGCTTGCTCGACGCTGCCGAGGGAGGTGACGCTGTCGTCGCCTCAGCCAGCACCGGCCGTCCCCCGCGCCTTG
>NZ_LSKH01000041.1:0-5776 GCF_001557395.1 Sphingomonas sp. CCH5-D11
CGGCATCGACGCCGGGCCGCTGCCGCGCCGCGTGCGCGACTATACGCCGGCGACGCCGGGCTGGACGATCCCGCAGGGCCAGCCGGCCGCCGGGCTGGCGACGGGCGGCGGCGAGGCGTTTCTTGATATGGTCGCGCAGCGGATCCAGCCGCTGGTGGCGGCGCGCTGGCGGGTCGACCCGGCGCGCCAGACCATGATGGGGCATAGTTTCGGCGGGCTGCTGGCGCTGCACGCGGCGCTGACGCGGCCGGCGATGTTCGGCGCCGTGGTGGCGGTGAGCCCCTCCACCTGGTTCGGCGACGGGCTGCTCCAGCGCGAGGCCGAAGCCGCACCGACGCGCGTGCGCGCGCTGATCGCGGAAGGCGAGCGGGGCGAGCGTGCGGCGGCGCTGGCGGCGCGCATGGCGCAGGCCCGTTTCCTGCCGCTGCCGGGGCAGACGCATGGCGGCACGATGCTGGCGGGGATGGCGCCGGCGGTCTCCTTCGCCTTTGGCCGGGTGGCGCCATGATGCCGGGCTGGATCGCCGCGATCGCCATTATCGCGGGGGCGACCGCGCTCTATGTCGCCGCGCCGCATCAGGCGCTGCTCGCCGGCCATGTCGTGCGCCGGCGCGTGTGGGCGTGGGGCGGGGCGGCGCTGCTCGCGCTGGCGCTCGTCCTGCTGCTGTGCGTGCAGGGGCCGGCGACGGCGGTGTTCACCTGGGCGACGGGCGCGATGCTGGTGTGGAGCGTGGTGCCGGTCGCCGCGCGCTGGTGGCGCTTCCGGGGAGAAGCGGCATGAGCAAGGACGGCGCTAGCAAGGACGGGGCGCTCACCAGCCGCGATTGGTTCGGCAAGGTATCGGCGGCGACCGTGCTTGGGTTCACGCTGGCGATCGCGCTGACGTGCAGCTTCGCCGCGATCTTTTCCGAAGGCGACGGCTATTTCACGGCGCAGGGGCAGCTTGCCATGTGGCTGGTCTCGCCGATCTGGTGCACGCTGCTGGGCCTGTGCTTCTTCTTCCGCAGTGGCGCGCGCGCCTGGGGCTGGCTGGCGCTCGCCAACCTCGCCGCCTGGGCGCTCTACGCCGCCATTCGCCTGGCTGGGGGCTGACACCATGCGCACCGACGTCATCAAGACCTACAAGGACGTGCACAGCTGGGTCGGCATCATCGCCGGCCTGGCGCTGTTCATCGCCTTCTACGCCGGCGCGATCACCATGTTCGAGGAGCCGCTCAACCGCTGGGCCTCGGCGCCGGCGAGGATCGCCGCGCCCGTCCCGCTGGAGCGCACGCCCGAGCTGGTCGACAAGGTGCTGCGCGCCTATCCCGAGGCGCGCGCCGCTTATACCGTGCATCTCGAGCCGGGGCCGGACATGCCCGCGCGGGTCAGCTGGACCACCGGCAACCGGCGCAATCCCGGCCCGACCTATCTGGCCGCGCTCGCCCCCGACGGCACGCTTCAGGTGGTGGAGCAGCAGGCATCGCCGGTGGCGCAGCTGATCGACGTGCTGCACCAGCAGGTCGGCCTGCCATTCGATCACGAGATTTCCATGCCGATCATGGGCGTGATCTCGCTGCTCTATGCGGTGGCGATCATCTCGGGCTTGATCGTCCTGCTGCCGAGCCTGGTGAAGGACCTGTTCGCGCTGCGTTTCGGCAAGAATCTGAAGCGGATGTGGCTGGATCTTCACAATGTGCTGGGGCTGTTCAGCCTGCCGTTTCACATCATCATGGCGGTGACGGCGGTGATCTTCGCCTTTCACGACCAGATCTATGCGGTGCAGGGCGCGGTGCAGCAGATCGGCGCGCCGGCGATGGAGCGGCGCGGGGCCCCGCCGGGCGGGCCGGCCGAGCCGCCGGCCCTCGCCGAGGTGACGGGCACGCTGCCGCCGGCCGAGCTCCAGCGCCGGCTCGCGGGCACGCTGCCCGGCTTCGAGCTGCGCACCATCAGCTTCGAATATAACGCCAAGGAAGGGCCGCACGGCCATATCGCCGGCATCGACCCGCGCTACGGCGCGCGCGCGCCGACCTATGGCATGGGGGAGATCGACACGCGCACGGGCGCGATCCTGGAGGCGGATTACCTGCCCGGGCGGCAGGACGGCTGGTTCGCCACCGTCACATCCTTCTTCACGCTTCATTTCGGCAGCTTCGGCGGGGCGCCGGTGCGCTGGGCCTATTTCTTCCTGGGGCTGGCGGGCGCATTCCTGTTCTACACGGGCAACCTGCTGTGGATCGAGAGCCGCCGCCGCAAGGAGCGCAAGGCGGGCGCGGTGGAACAGACCCGCGCGACGCGGGTGCTGGGCGCGCTGACGGTGGGCGTGCCGCTGGGCTGCGTCGCCGGCATCTCGCTGACCATCGCGGCGGCGAAATGGCTGCCGGCGGGAACGGGCGCGCTGGAGACGTGGCATAGCGCGATCTATTATGCCGTGTTCCTGGCGGCGGTCGGCTGGGCGCTGGTGCGCGGCGCGGCGCGGAGCGGGGCGGAGCTGCTGTGGCTATCCGCCGCGGCGACCGCGCTGGTGCCGATCACCACGCTGGCGAGCGTCGCCACGGGCACCGGCTGGAGCCATGACGGCGCGAGCCGGCTGGTCGACCTGGTCGCGGCGATCGGCGCGCTGTCGCTGGCGATCATGGCCCGCGCCACCCACCGCCGCGCCGCCGGCGGACCGCGCGACAGCATCTGGTCCGCAACGCCGTCGGCCGCGCCGGCACCGATGGCCGCGAGTGCAACGGCTGGCGCGCGCGTGTCGGTGCGGTAGGGGGGGGCGGCTGGTTGCGCCCACTTGCTGCCGCTGGACGAACCGATAAGTTCTTGATTATGCGAACCGCTGCTGTCCTCGTCGCCATGATCCTTAGCGGCTGCGGTGAGCTTTTCGGAGGGTCGTCGCGCGAGGAAGTCGCTTGGGCGAACTCACCTGATCGGCGCACTCACGCCATCCTCTTGGAAACGAACGGCGGTGCGACAACATCGTTCGGCTATGTGGTCGAACTACACCCTGCCAATCACCAAGGCGAACGGCCGGCCTCCGCAGGGAGCCTATACGGGGCGATGCGAAGTGAATGTGCCTACGGCGTCGATTTTCATTGGCTGAACGCGTCAACACTCGCGCTTCGGTTCGACAGCGCCAAGAAGGTTTCTGTTCTGCCCTCGGCCAATGTGGGAGGGCGAAGCATCCGCCTCGTCGTTCAATCAGGAACACGGAACGACGCTGCGCCTTGCGGCGGGATGGCCAAGGACCGTTCAAAGCGGAACGGGAGCTAACCACCCCATCTCGGCCGTCCTTAACCACCATCCGCGATGCGAAAAGCGGACCGGCCGCTTACGCCCAATTGCGGACGTTCGATCCCGCTCCCGCTCTCTCGGTTGCGGACGCTCGTTCATGCGAGCATGATGGATTGTGTTTGTCGAGAGAGCCTACGCTGAACGGGAGAGCCTGCTCGACCGCGACTTGGAGCGGCTTCGAGCGAGCCTTGTCGATCAGGTGCAACGCTACGAAGACACGATCCGGAAATATCCGCCCGACCGCATGGAGAAATATGGGAAGCCGTTTCTCGCGAGCCTCCGGCAGAAGGTTGCCGATGTAGACGCGACTATCTTGGCCCGCGCGAACGGCAGCTAACTGAAACTCTCCACCCGAAGCCGCCCGTCCGCTTCCCACCCGTTTCGGTCGTTCGTGATCGTGCCATCGGCTCCCGAAAGCAGCCGTTCAGTTCCGCTAATTACTCAGTCGAAAGTGGCCATTTGCTGATCCTGTAACGAAGGGCAGAAAACGAGCCTTGCAGATGCCGAGTTGCAATACAGCATTGTAGAAAGCATTCTGACGATGCGAGCGGAGGTCGAGAACGGTTATGGGGGTATTTCGATCTGTATTCATGTTGGCCGTGGTATCAACGGCAATCGGCGGGACCGCGGCCGCACAGTTGTTTTCGCTACCAAACCCCGAACAGTTCGCACGGACGGAAGATCAGATACGCGCACGCCTGCTTGGCACGCCATGCACCGAAGCGGACGAGGGGCGTGGCTGCTTTCGGTATGATGGGCGCCTAGAACGGGAGCTTCCGTGTGCCTTTCATAACGACGATCGTGAAGTGGAATTCCTGCCTACTGACCAATGCTACAAAATGGAGCCGGCACAGCTTTATCGAGGCGTGTGGATCGACGAGTTCGAGGGCCAGCAATTCGTACCGGAAGGCACACAGACTCCTGAATGGCCGCGAACGGCTGTCCGTTCCAAGGGCTGGAGAGAGCAATTCGAGCGGGCTCGGCTCAAAAGTATCTGGATCAACACCAGCCGCGTTAACTTCGGCGCGAAGTGGCAGCGGCGCCGCGGAAGACGGATCATCGAATTTGTCGGCCGGAAAACAAAATTTCCCGGAGACCATGGCCACTTGGGTATGTCTGGGCACGAGATAATTGTCGACCGCGTCATCTCACTGAAGGAATGTCCGGAAACAGGCGTTTGCGCCTGAAAAGCATCCGTTCCGCTTTTCACCCCTATCCGGCTACTTGGAGGAACGCTTCAATTCCGCTTAACTGGTTATTCTTCAGCGGAGGAATGTTGGTCATGTCACTCTTGATTGCAGCGACTATCCTTGCGGCGGCCTTTCAGGGGGACGCGACGTCTGGCGCGCGGGACTCGGGATCACGTGTGACGAGCGGCGACGCGTCGGCCTCGCTGAGCCAGGATGCGGCCCGCGCTTGGCTGCGCTTGTTGGACAAGGGAGATTGGGACGCGAGCTGGCGTGCGGCCGCAGGCGTTTTCCAATCGCAGATTACAGCGGCGCAATGGGCGTCGACGGTTCAAGCCGTCAGAGGACCGCTTGGCGCGGCATCATCGCGTGTCTTCCAGAATGTGACAAGGACCAGCGCACTCCCGGGCGTGCCGGCCGGGGATTACGAGATGATTCAGTTCCGAACCGATTTCGCCAGCAAAGCCGGCGCGATCGAGACCATCACGCTCGCGCGTGACGGCGATGGCTGGAAGGTGGCGGGGTATTTCATCAAGTAGGCGCTGCCCAGCCTGCCGACATGAGGCGGGGCGGTGGCATCCGGGCCGAACGGGTTTGGGGGGCAGGGGGCTGCTGAATAGCGGTCATCTCGCCCCTACGCGGTTGGCCACACTCCCGCTATTGCGAACCACTATCACCTGAGCTAAGAGCGTGGCGAGCGTTGCCGGGGCCTTACGGACAGCTTCTCCGGCGCGCTCATCCGCATCATCAGCAAGGGCGGCGGCCGGTTGGTTGCGCCCCGTCAGGAGCCTGTCGTGCAAGTCGCCATGCCGCTGCGCCCCGTAGACCAGGACCTGTTCCAGACGCGGCTGATCGCGCATTCAATGCGGGTGTGGCGGCGGGCGCATGATCGTGCCCGGCCGCCGCAGCCCGATCTCGCCCGGCTGCTCGCGCGGCATGGCATGGCGATGCTGGCGCCGGTGCTCGACGGGCTGTGCCGCGCGTTCGAACATGCGCTGTGCCGGCCGATCCGCATCGGCGCGGGGCGGCCCTGTTCGGAAGATGAGCGCACCCTGTCGCAATTGCTGGACGGCGGCCTCCCGCCGCGCTGCCTCGATTGCCCGGCGCCATCGGCAGACCTGCTGCACTGCGCCTTGTGCTCGACGCGGATCATGCTGTCCCTCGCGCTGCCGGCGCGGGGCGCCGGGCCGACCGGGGGCCACTTCTAGAAAGCGGCAATCCCGGTGATGGCGCGCCCGAGGATCAGCGCGTGGACGTCGTGCGCGCCTTCATAGGTGTTCACCGTTTCCAGGTTCATCACGTGGCGCATCACCTGATATTCGC
>NZ_LSKH01000042.1:0-12844 GCF_001557395.1 Sphingomonas sp. CCH5-D11
TGCAGCGTCGGCGGGAATTGCCGCATCACCGCCTCGGCGCGCAGCGGATAGGCGGCCGGGTCGCCGAGCGGCACATCCTTCATGTAAATACTTGCAAGATCGGCCGGAAGGTCGCCCGCCCGGATCGGCTTGCCGGCGGTCAGCGGGTCCGACAGATAGGCACTGTCCCCGGCGTATCCCGCACCGGTGCCGCAGAACGTGCCGGCGGCGCCGGGCCGCGGCAGGCCATGGCTCTGGAACCACGCGACCGATTGGGCGGTAATGATCCCTCCGGCCGAACAGCCATAGATGCCGATATTTTCCGGCCGATACCGCTTCAGCAGTTCGCGATAGACCGCCGCCACGTCCTCCGACGCGGCCGGATAGCGATGCTCCGGCGCAAGACGGTAATCCACCGTCACCACCTTGACGCCCATGGTCGCCGCGATCGGGATCGCCTCCACCAGCGCGCCGCTGCCGCTGCCCCACATGAACGCGCCGCCGTGCACGTTGATCAGCACGCGCGCCGCATTGCGGGCGGTAGGCCCCGCAACCGGCGTCACCACGTCCACCGTGACACCGCCCATCCGCTCACGCCGCTCGCTCGTTCGGAAATGGCGCCGCATCTCCGCCAGGCGCTCGTCATTGTAGCGACCCCAAAAGGCGCGCGCCGCCGCGATGTCGTTGCCGAAATCGGGTGGGCGGACGGCCTGCTGGCGTACGATGACGCGCTTCGCCTCCTCGCTCAGCAAACTGGAGGGCGGCAGCGTCATCGCCGGCACCTCAACCGTCTGTGCCGCCGCAGGAGCAGCGAGCAGCAGCATTGCGAGCGCCATGCCTGATTTCACCATCGTCTCCTCCTTACCTGTTGCAGAAAGGCTGCACCCGCCACGGGATTGCGCAACACCGGTAGTTGTCCACCTCGACGGGCGGAATCCGCACTCCTATTTCGCGCCCATCAGGCCGCTACCGGGAGGAGCGGCGGAAGCAAAAGGATAAAGATCATGCTTTCCACCTTCATGAGCCGTCTCATGATTGGCACGGCCGCCGGCGCCATGCTCGCCGCCATGCCGGTTGCCGCGCAGACCGATCCCTCCGCCGCGCAGGCCGCGGATAGCGCACAGCGTGCCGAGCCGGAAACCGGACTTGTCGACACCGCCGCCCAGGCCGGCGAGGATATCGTTGTCGTGGGTACGGCAGGCGGCGGCACGCGTCGCCAGGACGCGTCCTTCGCCGTGACCACGCTGGGCAATGACGCGATCGAGCGCGCTGCGCCGAACAGCACCGCGGATCTGCTGCGCACCGTTCCGGGTGTCATGGCGGAAAGCTCTGGCGGCCAGAACGGCGCCAACATCTTCGTGCGCGGCTACCCATCGGGCGGCGACGCGCAGTTCGTGACGTTCCAATATGCCGGCACGCCGGTCTTCGCGCCGCCGACGCTGTCGTTTCTCGAGAATTCGCAGCTCATCCGCCTGGACGAGACGGTGCAGCGCGTGGAAGCCGTGCGCGGTGGCACCGGCTCGCTGTTCTCCAACGGCCAGCCGGGCCTGACGGTAAACGTGGTGCCGCGCATCGGCGGCAGCGAGTTCCATGGTCTCGCCAAGCTTTCGTACACCGATTTCGACGAAATCCGCGGTGACGCCTGGATTTCCGGCCCGATCGGCCCCGACACGGGCTTCATGATCGGCGGCTATTACGCGCAGAGCAACGGCATCCGCGATCCGCGCTACCGTGCCGAGCAGGGTGGCCAGATCACCGCAAACATTCATCATGATTTCGGCGACAAGGGCTCGGTCGAGGTTTACGCCCGTTACCTCAACGATCGCGGCCAGTGGCTGCTGCCGATCCCGGTTGTCGTGGATGGCGAGGATACCAGCCAGTATCCTGGCTTCGATCATGGCACCGGCACGCTGAACGGCCCGGACACGCGCGCCGTGCAGAACGTCGTCGGCCGCACCGTCGATCTGAAGGATGGCCGCGGCGCCAAGGTGATCAACACCGGCTTCACCTTCGACTATGAGGTGCTGGACGGTCTGCGCGTGCGTGAGCGCATGAGCTACATGGGCGGCAACGCCAACACGCTTGGCCTCGTGCCGACCGAGGCGCCGGTTGCCGCATCCGTCATGGCGACCCGCCTCGCAGGCGCCGGTGCCACCGTCTCCTCGCTGGTCTATGCCGATGGCAGCGGCGCGCTGGCCACTGGCGCCAACACGCAGGTGCTGCGCGCCGGCATCTGGGAAGTGCGCAAGAAGATCTCGTCCTTCGTGACGGACTCGGCGCTGGAGTGGACCAGCGGCAACAACAAGCTGACTGGCGGCTTCTACTACACCAACTTCACTTCGCGCGATCAGTGGGCATTGGGCAACCAGGTCCTCCTGACCGCAGAGCCGAACGCCCGCCGGCTTGACCTCGCCGTCACCAGCGCGGCAGGCACGGCGCAGCAGGCGACGCTGCGCGGCTTCACCAGCGGCCCCGCTTTCCAGGTGAGCGCCTGGTATGAAGGTCAGGATCTCGCCTTCTATGCGGTTGACGAGTTCCAGATCACGCCGGAACTGCGCATCGACGGCGGCATCCGCTGGCAGCGCCACATCGTGGACGGCACACTCAGCACGCCGCGTTCGGCGGCGCAGGGCGGCAATGTCGACCTCGATGGCAATCCGAACACGCTGTACGACAACAATGTCACCGTGCTCGGGCCGCTGCGCACGATCAGCTATCGCGACGATGCATGGTCGTGGACGGCGGGCGTGAACTACGACTTCAGCCGCAACCTGGGCGTGTTCGCGCGCTACAGCCGCGGCAACAGCTTCCCGCAGTTCGATAACCTGCGCGAGGCCAGCGCTGCCGACATCGCCAACAACACCGGCCTTGCGGTTGTTGCGGAAGTCGACACTTTCGAGGGCGGCCTGAAAGTCTCGACCGACATCGCCAACCTCTACGCCACCGTCTTCCACAACCGCTTCGACGGGCTGGCCACGACGACGATCATCAACGACGTGCCGACCAGCTCCAATGGCGGCGCGAAGGCAACCGGCGTCGAGCTTGAGGGCGTGCTTCGCCCGTTCCAGGGCTTCAGCCTGGCGGCCGCCGGTACGTTCCTCGACGGCACCTATCGTGATTTCTTCACGGGCAACGGGGCAATCGACAACACCGGCAATCGCGTGCAGCGTCAGCCCAAGTGGATGTGGCGCGTGACGCCGGCCTATGAACTGCCGATCGGCAGCGTGAAGCCGTCGCTGTTCGCCACCCTGCAATACACCGGCGATCGCTTCTCCGATCCGGAGAACAACCAGATCCTGCCGAGCTTCTACCAGCTCGACGCTGGTGTCTCAGTGACGGTGGCCGATCGCATTCGCCTGCAGGTGACCGGCAACAACCTGACCGACGAACTCGGTCTGACCGAACAGAACCCGCGCATCATCGGTGGCCAGGGCCAAGGCGTGATCCTTGCCCGTCCGATCCTCGGCCGTTCGTTCCGCTTCAGCGCAGCGTTCGAGTTCTGATACCTGTTTCCTCCCCATGCCGGGCATGGGGAGGATCAAATATCTGTGACCCCGGGGAGGCGGGGATCCATACCCGCAACGCATCGAAGGAGACGAACCTTCGGCGTTTATGGATTGCCGCCTTCGCGGGAATGACGGGTGGGAGTAGAAGCGGGCGATGGACAGACGTAACCTGTTGAAGGGCATCGCCGGAGTGGCCGCAGCTTCCGCCGCCCCCGCCTTTGCCCAGCCCGTCACCAGGCAGCGCAACGTGCTGCTGCTGATCTCCGACGACCAGGGCCTTGATCTTGGTTGCTACGGCGTCGCGGTAAAGACGCCGCGGCTCGACCAGCTCGCACGACAGGGCACGCTGTTCCGCCACGGTTATGCCGCCGTTTCGTCGTGCAGCCCCAGCCGCGCGGTGATCAACACCGGGCTCTATACGCACCAGAACGGCATGTATGGCCTGCAGCATGACGTGCACCACCAGTCGCTGCTGCCGGGCATCGAGACGCTGCCGGCGATGCTGCGCCGCGCCGGCTATGCCACGGCGCTGGTCGGCAAGAAGCATGTCGGCCCCGACAGCGCCTTTCCCTACGAGACAGAATTGGTGCCGGAGCGCGGCGGCATCCGCGACGTGCGCGAACTCGCGATCGCCGCATCCAGCTTTATCCGATCGACCAATAACCGCCCGTTCTTCGTGACGGTGGCATATAGCGATCCGCACCGCGCCGCAGTTGATTACGGCAACGACCGTGCGTGGCCAGGCGTGAAGCCGCAAAGCTATGATCCGCGCCGCGTGCAGATACCGGCGCATCTCCCCGATCTGCCCGCCGTGCGGCAGGATCTCGCGGAATATTATGAATCGCTCAGCCGCCTTGATGCGGGCGTCGGCATGATCCTCGACGATCTCGCCGCCACCGGCCGTGCCGAGGATACGCTGGTCATTTTCCTCAGCGACAATGGCCGGCCTTTCCCGGGCGCCAAGACCAATTTCTATGACGCCGGCATTCACCTGCCGCTGATCGTCCATGCGCCCGGCAGCGCGCCGGCGGTGAGCGATGCGATGGTCAGCTGGACGGACATCGCGCCGACCGTACTCGACTGGGCCGGGGTTGCGCCCCCGGCCGCGTACAAGCTGTCTGGCACTACGCTGCTGCCGATCCTGGGCGAGGCCGACGATCCCGCGCGCAACGCGATCGTCGCCAGCCACGACTTTCACGAGATCAACCAATATTATCCGATGCGCTGCATTCGCACGCGCACGCACAATTACATTCTGAATTTGGCCTATCAGCTCCCCTATCCGATTGCCGGCGACGTCGCGGGATCGCCCTCGTGGAAGGCGATCAGCGCCGATCCCGCGATCCGGCTCGGCAAGCGCGAGCAAGCCGCCTATCTCCAGCGTCCGGCGGAGGAATTGTACGACCTCACCCGCGATCCGGGCGAGCTTACCAACGTCGCCGCCGACCCCGCCTATGCCGCGGTGAAGGCGGAGCTGGCGGAACGGCTGCGCGCGACTCGGGCGGCGACCAAAGATCCCTGGCTCGCCGGGCAGACCGACCCTTATGCCCATGTGGGTGAGCATTGATGGCCAGGGGCATCGACCGGCGCGGCGTCCTGCTCGCCGGCACCGGCGGCGCCTTTGGCCTCTACACCTTTGCGGCAGGCGCCACACCGGCGCCCAAGCAATTGAAGCTCCGCCGCAGGCCGAACGCCCGTCCCAAGAACATCCTCGTCATCCTGACCGACGATCATCGCTACGACGCCATGGGCTTCATGAAGGCGCAGGACTTCGGCGACACCCCGACGCTTGATCGGCTGGCGCGTGAGGGCGTCCACTTCCGCAACGCCTTCGTCACCACGGCGCTCTGCTCGCCCAGCCGCGCGTCGATTTTCACCGGCCTCTACGCACACCAGCATCGCGTGGTGGACAACAACCATCCCATACCGCCCGGCCTCACCTATTACCCCGAATATCTTCAGGCCGCCGGCTACGACACGGCGTTCATCGGCAAGTGGCACATGGGGATCGAAACCGATGCGCCGCAGCCCGGCTTCGACCATTGGGTGAGCTTCAAGGGGCAAGGCACGTATCTGCCGAGCGCGGACGGGCTCAACGTCAATGGCCGCAAGGTGCCACAGAAGGGTTACATCACCGACGAACTGACAGACTACGCGCTGGACTGGATCGGTAGCCGGGACTCCAGTCGGCCTTGGATGATGCATCTGGCGCACAAGGCAGTGCATTCGGAGTTCATCCCGGCCGATCGCCACAAGGGTCGCTACGACAAGGAAACCTTCCGCTGTCCCGAGAGCATGAAGGCTGGCGTGCCGGGCCGGCCGATGTGGGTCGAGAACCAGCGCAACAGCTGGCACGGCGTCGACTATCCCTATCACGGCACGCTCGACATCGGCGATTATTACAAGCGCTACATGGAAACGCTGCTCGCGGTCGATGAAGGCATTGCCCGGATCATGGACCTGCTAGAGAAGCGCGGCGAACTCGATGACACGCTGATCCTCTACATGGGCGACAATGGCTTCATGTTCGGCGAGCACGGGCTGATCGACAAGCGCGCCGCTTATGAGGAATCGATGCGCGTGCCGATGCTGATGCGCTGCCCGTCGCTGTTCGGCGCTGGCGCCGTCGAACAGGTCGTCGCCAATATCGATGTCGCCCCGACGATGCTCGCAGCCGCCGGGCTGGAAGCCCCCGATGGCATGGCCGGCGCGAATATGCTGCCCCTGATCGGCGTCTCCCCGGCAAACGGCGGGGCTGCCGACGTGCCGTGGCGAGAGGAGCTGCTGTACGAATATTATTGGGAGCGGAACTTCCCACAAACGCCCACCGTCCACGCACTGCGCGAGGACCGGTACAAATACATCCACTTCCACGGCATCTGGGATCTGGACGAATTGTACGATCTCGCCGCCGATCCGCACGAAAGCGACAATCTCCTCGCCCGGCCTGGGCATGAGGACCTGGCCGAACGGATGAGTGCCAAGCTCTTTCGCCTGCTGGAAGAAACGAACGGCATGCAGATCCCGCTCAGCGCAGATGCGGGTGAGCGCAATGAATTGCGCGATCCGAAGGGCTCAGGGATGGCGCCCTTTCCGCCCCGCTTCTTCCGCCCGCCAGCCAAATGAGGGTTGCGTTCGCCGCCATCGCGCTGCTGATTGCGGCGCCGGCCATCGCACGCGAGAAGGCGGTCGATCTGGTTAATCCGCTCGTCGGCACGCTTGCTGATTTCGGACAGCTTACCCCGGCAGCCGTCGCGCCTTATGGCATGGTGCAGCTGGGCCCCGACACCACGCCGAAGAACCATGCCGGTTACGACTTCGCGGCGAGCCGGCTTCGCGGCTTTTCGCATACCCGCGCGGTAGGGGTCGGCTGCGGCGGCGGGGGCGGTGATCTGCTCATCTCCCTGCTGCCCGACAGTGCCGCCCCGCTCGCACCCATGGACAAGGCGAGCGAACGGGCCAGTGCCGGGCGATACCGGGTCACGTACGCCAACGGCATTGCCGCCGACCTGACCGCGACGCGCGGCGCCGGGCTGCTGCGCTTCACCGTGTCCCGTCCCGGTCGCTACATGCTGCGCGTCGACGCCGCCCACGCCTATACGAAGCGTCATGCCGCGACGCTCACCGCCACCCGCGGCGAGCTGTGGGCGACCATGACCGCCGGCACGGTCTGCGACCAAGGCGCTTACACGATCCACAGCGCCAGCCGCATCACCGTCGACGCGCGACCAAGCAGTGGCGCGACGGTAAGCGGTTCGGCCGCCCTCCTACCGCTGGATCTGAAGCGCGGCGCGATCGTGGAGGTGCGCACCGGGCTTTCTACCGTCGATCCCGCTGCTGCGGCCGCCGTGCGTGATATCGAACTCGGCACGCGCCCGTTCGCCGCCATCCTGCGCAACACCCGCGCGCAATGGCAGCGCGAACTTTCCCGCATTCAGGTGAAGGCGCCGCGCGAGCAGCGCGCACTCTTCTACACCTCGCTGTTCCGCGTCATGCAGACGCCCGTGGCGATCGACGATCCGGACGGCCGCCACCGTGGCAGCGACGGCCGGATCCATCAGTCCGCGCCCGGCCAGACCCGCTACACCAGCTGGGCGCTCTGGGATAACTACCGCACGCAGCTGCCGCTCATCGCGCTGATCGATCCCGCGCGCGCCGCCGACATCGCCCGCTCGCTCGTCGCGCTCGATGGCGAGGGCAAGCAACGCTGGTCGACGCGGACCGAGCCGTTCCTATCCGTGCGCACCGAACATGCCGGCATCGCGCTGCTCGATTTCCGCCGCCGCGGCATAGCCGGCTTCGACGCTGGCGCCGCGCTCGCCGGCATGGTGCGCGAAAGCGACACGCTTCAGCGTGACACCCCCGACCAGCAGATCGAAGCGGCGTATGACGATTGGGCGATCGCCGAGCTCGCACGCGATCTCGGCGACACCGCACTGGCGAACCGCTTTCATGCCCGGGCGCTCTCGTATCGGCCGATGTGGCGAAAGGTGTTCGAGAATCTCGGTCCCGACGCCGATGTGGTGAAGGCGCGCGGCCTCTATCAGGGCACGCTTTGGCAATATCGCTGGGCGCCGGTGTTCGATCTGGACTGGATGGTCGCCACACTCGGCCGTGACCGCTTCCTCGGCGAACTCGACACCTTCTTCGCGCGCGATCTCTACAACATGACCAATCAGCCCGACATCCAGGCGCCCTGGCTCTATGCCGCGCTCGGCCGGCCGGAAACGAGCGCGCGGATCGTTCACCGCTATCTGACGCAAGCCGTCGACCATCCCTATGCCAATGAGGGCAAGCGCCCGCAGCCATGGCACGGCCGCAGCTTCGCGCTCGCGCCGCAGGGCTATGCTGATGGCATGGACGATGATGCGGGCGCGATGTCGGCCTGGTACGTCTTCGGCAGCCTCGGTCTTTACCCGCTTGTGCCCGGCAGGCCGGAGTGGACGGTCGCTGCGCCGCTGGTGGAGCGCGCAACGGTGACGCTGGGGGACGGACGGGTGCTGGTGATCCGCAAGGACGGCAAGGATGCGCCGACGATCACCGTGGATGGCATGCCACAGCCGAGAGGCACGCTGATCCTGGAATAGGGCGACACCCCGGGCTCCGCTGCCTTGCCCGCGGGTCGGGAGAAGAAGAAGCAGGATCTCGGATCAGGTCCGGGATGACGGAGGGGGCTACCCTACCCCGAAGCTTGTCGAAGGGGCGTGCCACAAGCGCCACCGCTCCCGGCACGTTCGTCGAGAAGCTCAGCACGAACGGAGAAAGTGGATCAGCTCAGGTTCGGCCGTAGCCAGCGCTCGACCTCCTCCTTCGGCCGCCCGCGCCGCGTTGCATAGTCCGCCACCTGGTCCTGCCCGATTTGCGCCACCCCAAAATAGGCCGCGTCCGGGTGCCCGAAGTAGAAGCCTGATACTGCCGCGGTCGGCAGCATCGCCATGCTCTCGGTCAGCGTGATCCCCGCAACATCGCCAGTGCCATCCGCCAGCATGTCGAACAGCTCGGGCTTCAGCGTATGATCGGGGCAAGCGGGATAGCCCGGCGCCGGGCGGATGCCGCGATACTGCTCCCGGATCAGCGCCTCGTTGGTCAGCTGCTCGTCGGGCGCATAGCCCCACAAGGTCGTCCGCACATGCTGGTGCAGCCGCTCGGCAAAGGCCTCTGCGAAGCGATCGGCCAGCGCCTTCAGCAGGATGTCGTTGTAATCGTCGGTCTCGGCCTTGAAGCGCGCCAGATGCGGGTCGATGCCGTGGATCGCCACCGCGAAGCCCCCCATCCAGTCGCCCTGCGGATCGATGAAGTCCGCCAGGCACATGTTCGCCCGGCCCTCACGTTTCGCGACCTGCTGGCGAAGGAAGCACAAGCGCCGGCTCTCCTCGTTGCTTCGATCGAGATCGGGCACGCTAATATGCTCGGGCACGCTGCCGCCATCGGGGGTGCGATGATCGTCGGAGTGGCGGTGCTGCACGAACACGTCGTCGCCGTGGCGGTGGCACGGCCACAGGGCCGCGACACCGCGCGCGGTGAGCCACTTTTCCGCGATGATCGTGTCGAGCATCGCCTGTGCGTCCGCGAACAAGGAGCGGGCACTCTCGCCCACGATCTCGTCTTCAAGGATCGCCGGATAATTGCCCGCCAGTTCCCACGATCGGAAGAACGGGGTCCAGTCGATCGCTTCGCGCAGGTCCTCCAGGCTCCAATTGTCGTAGCGGTGGATACCGGGCTGAAGCGGCGCGGCGGGCTTCAGCGCCATGTCGGCGACGAAGCCATTCTCGCGCGCCTTCTCAAGCGACACGAGGTTGGATCCAGACGCATTGGCGCGCTTGACGCGCACGTCCTCATATTCCGCCTTGGTTCGGCTGACGAACTCGGCCGATTGCGATTCCGAGACCAGCGAGGTGCACACGCCGACCGCGCGGCTTGCGTCCAGCACATGGACCACCGCGCCCTGGTACGCCGGATCGATCCGCAAAGCGGTATGCACGCGGCTGGTGGTCGCGCCGCCGATCAGCAGCGGCATGGTCATGCCGGCGCGCTTCATCTCCTCGGCCACCGTTACCATCTCGTCCAGCGACGGGGTGATCAGCCCCGACAGGCCGATCATGTCGGCGTCATGCTCCTTCGCCGCGTCGAGGATCTTCGACCACGGCACCATCACGCCCAGATCGACGATCTCGAAGCCGTTGCACTGGAGCACCACGCCGACGATGTTCTTGCCGATATCGTGGACGTCGCCCTTCACCGTGGCGAGCACGATCTTGCCCTTGCCTTTCGCGCCCGGCTCCTTCGACGCCTCGATGAACGGCAGCAGATGCGCCACCGCCTTCTTCATCACGCGGGCGGATTTCACCACCTGCGGCAGGAACATCTTGCCCGATCCGAACAGGTCGCCGACGACGTTCATGCCGTCCATCAGCGGGCCTTCGATCACCTCGATCGGCTTCGCAGCCTGCTGCCGCGCCTCCTCGGTATCCTCGACCACGAAGGCGTCGATGCCGCGCACCAAGGCATGCTCCAGCCGTTTCTCGACCGGCCAGGTCCGCCATTCCAGCGCCGCCTTGTCGTCCGCCACCGCGCCCTTCTGCCCGCGGAAGCGCTCGGCGATCGCGATCAGCCGCTCGGTCGGCGTCTCGTCGTCACGCCGCGCCGGTCGGTTGAGGATCACATCCTCGCACGCCTCGCGCAATTCGGGATCGATCTGGTCATAGACGTCGAGCTGCCCGGCGTTGACGATCGCCATGTCGAGCCCGGCGGGGATCGCATGATAGAGGAACACCGAGTGCATCGCGCGGCGCACCGGCTCGTTGCCGCGGAAGCTGAACGACAGGTTCGACAGCCCGCCCGAGAAATGGACGTGCGGGCAGCTCGCCTTGATCCGCTTCACCGCCTCGATGAAGTCGACCCCGTAATTGTTATGCTCCTCGATCCCGGTCGCGACCGCGAAGACGTTGGCGTCGAAGATGATGTCCTCGGGCGGGAAGCCGATGCCGGTCAGCAGCTTGTAGGCACGCTGGCAGATCTCGACCTTGCGGTCCTCGGTATCGGCCTGCCCGACCTCGTCGAACGCCATGACGACCACCGCGGCGCCATAGGCCATGCACTTCTTCGCCTCGGCGAGGAACTTCTCCTCGCCCTCCTTCATGCTGATCGAATTGACGATCGGCTTGCCGGAGACGCACTTCAGCCCCGCCTCGATCACCTCCCACTTCGAACTGTCGATCATCACCGGCACGCGCGCGATGTCCGGCTCGGCGGCGATGCGCTTCAGGAACGTGGTCATCGCCTCGACCGCGTCGAGCAGGCCCTCGTCCATGTTGACGTCGATCACCTGCGCGCCATTCTCGACCTGGTTGAGCGCGACGGTGACGGCGGCGTCGTAATCGCCCGCCATGATCAGCTTCTTGAACGCCGCCGATCCGGTGACGTTGGTGCGCTCGCCGATGTTGACGAATTGGGTGGAGGAGGTGGTCATCGTTTTTCCTTCTCCCTCTCCCCGGTTGCGGGAGAGGGTCACTTCTTCTCCCTCTCCCCTCCGGGGAGAGGGTCGGGGAGAGGGGCAGTCACGAGCGTCACGCCCCCACACTGCCCCTCTCCCGACCTCACCTTACGGCTCGGCCACCCTCTCCCCGCACGCGGGGAGAGGGAGTCAAGTCACGCAGCCATGGTGAACGGCTCGAGCCCCGCCAACCGCGTGCGCACCGGCGGCTTCGGGACTACGCGCGGCGTCAAACCGCGCACCGCATCCGCGATCGCCTTGATATGCGCCGGCGTCGATCCGCAGCAGCCACCCAGCACGTTAACCTGCCCGGCGACCGCCCATTCCTTCACCAGCCCCGCCGTTGTCGCCGGCGCCTCGTCATAAGCGCCCAGTTCGTTCGGCAGGCCGGCGTTGGGATAAACCATGATCAGCGTGTCGCAGATCTCGCTCAATGTCTTCACATGCGGGCGGAGCTGTTCCGCCCCAAACGAGCAGTTCAGCCCGATCGTCACCGGCCGCGCATGGCGCACGGCATGCCAGAACGCCTCCACCGTATGGCCGGACAGGTTACGCCCCGACAGATCGGTCAGCGTCATCGACAGCATGATCGGCACGTCGCGCCCGAACGCTTCGGCGGCTTCGGACGCCGCCATCACCCCCGCCTTGGCGTTGAGCGTATCGAACACCGTCTCGATCAGAATGAAGTCGGCGCCGCCCTCGATCAGCGCATCGGTTTGCTCGCGATACACCTGCTTCAGGTAATCGAAGTCGATCTCGCGAAAGCCGGGGTCGTTGACGTCGGGCGAGAGCGACAGCGTCTTGTTGGTCGGTCCGATCGCCCCGGCGACGAAGCGCCGCCGCCCATCACGGGCGGCGAATTCATCCGCGATGCGCCGTGCCATCGCCGCGCTTTCGATGTTGATCTCGCGCACCAGGCCTTCCGCGCCATAATCGGCCTGACTGATGCGGTTGGCCGAGAAGGTGTTCGTCTCGGCGATGTCCGCACCGGCCTCGAAATAGGCGCGGTGAATCGACTCGGGGACCTCCGGCTTGGTCAGCGCGAGAATGTCGTTATTGCCCTTCTGGTCATGGCTCAGCCCCAGCGTGCCGGCATAATCAGCCTCGGAAAGCTTCCAGTTCTGGATCTCCGTCCCGAACGCGCCATCGGTGACGAGAATGCGCTCGCGTGCGGCGGCGAGCAGGGCTTCACGGGCGCCATCAGGCGCAAGACTGGCATGGCTGGGCATAACGCGCAGCATATAAAGATATCTTTATATGTTCAAGAAGCCTGTCAGATCGGACGTGTCGGCACGATCACCCTCCTCCCGTCGCCGCGCATCAAGATCTCGACCGCGACACCATAAGCAGCTGCGAGATGATCGCC
>NZ_LSKH01000043.1:0-1307 GCF_001557395.1 Sphingomonas sp. CCH5-D11
ACCGTCGTTCATGCGAGCCAGGCTACACCGACGGTCAATGTCCGCAACTGGGCGAGAGCTGCCATACAAAACGTGCCGTCATGCTGAACTTGTTTCAGCATCCACCGCACCACTCAGGCCAACCGCGCCGGCGGACAGATGGACCCTGAAACGCGTTCAGGGTGACGCTGCCTATGCGAGCGGGCGAGGGGAACGCGACCGACGCCGCATTCCTGCATCCGCCACCTAGCCCCGGTTGCCGCTTTGTTCTAACGACTCGCGCGTGCTTCCGTACCCCGCCCTGCACGCCAGCCACACCGGCATCTGGATCGCGCGCGATGGCGAGGTGCGCGCGGTGTCGCGCGGGGAGGCGATCCGGGCGGCGGCGGACACGCCGATGATCGTGATGAACGCGCCTTTGGTCGGGCAGCGGCTCGGCTATGCCGACCTCTCCGGGCTCGACCTGCTGGAGCTCTATGCCTTTCTGCGCCCCGCGCGCTTCATGGTGCCGACGCCCAAGGGGCTGGCGACCGTCACCGGGCTGGATCTGCCGGCCGACGATGCCGGCGTCGCCCCGTTCCTGCTCGCCGCCGCCGAACGCCTGCTGGCGACTCCAGACGCAGACTGGCCCGAGCGGGAAGGCGCGTGGACGGCGGCGCAGTCGCTTTTCCGGCTGCGCTGGTCCTGGGCGCCGTTGCTGGTCGATCGCCTCAAGAAGCCGGCGCAGAACGAACGCTGGCTGTTCTCCAAGCTGCCCGAATGGGACGAGGCCGCCCCCCGCCCCGCCCCGCGCACGATCACGCTCGATCCCGCCGAGACTCAGGCGCAGCTCGCCCATCTCGTGGGTGACGCAGCGGAGGCCAGGCCGGGGCAGCGCGCCTACGCCGCCGCCGCCGCGGAAGCCTTCGCCACGCGCACCGGGCGCGAGATGCCCAATTTGGTTTTGGCGGAGGCGGGCACCGGGATCGGCAAGACGCTCGGCTATCTCGCCCCGGCCAGCCTGTGGTCGCACGCGGCGGGCGGGCCGGTGTGGGTTTCCACCTATACCAAGGCGCTGCAACGCCAGCTCGGCCATGAGACGCGGCGCGTTTATCCCGACGAGGCGGTGCGGCGGGAAAAGGTCGTCACGCGCAAGGGCCGCGAGAACTATCTGTGCCTGCTCAATTTGGAGGATGCGCTGCAGGGCGGCTTCGCCGGCCGCGCGGCGGTGCTGGCGCAATTGGTCGCGCGCTGGGCGGCCTATACCGCAGACGGCGACATGGTCGGCGGCGATCTGCCCGGCTGGCTCCCCACGCTGTTCCGCCGCAACGGCTCCACCGCGCTGACCG
>NZ_LSKH01000044.1:0-7647 GCF_001557395.1 Sphingomonas sp. CCH5-D11
GGGGGGCGGCGCCGGGCGGGCGCGTGCGCTTACCCCTCGGCCTTGAAGGTCACGACCAGCTCGTCGCGATAGACGCCGGCCGCCGCGCGGGGGTGCGGATCGACGGTGATGGTGAGATCCAGCATCAGCGGCGTTTCGGGCGTGGTGACGAAGCGCGTTGCCGTGCCGCCCGCCGCCAGGCTGATCGGCCGGCCGCCGGCGGACAAGCGATAGGGAATGCCCGGCGCGCCCGCCTGATGGCGCAGCACGCCCCCATTGGCCGACTGGAAGCTGAGCGACACATCCGCATTCGCCGTCACGTCGAAGCCGAGCGTGCGGGTGACGCCGCCCTCCAGCCGGCCGAGATCCACCGCCCCGCCGCTCGCGCCCGGCAGGAAATCGCGCGCGGACACGCTCAGCACCGATGGCACGGCGGCGGCGATGGCGAGCGGCGCCTGCACCACCAGCTCGGGCAGGCCGTCTCCCAGCCGGTACAGGCGGATCACCGTATGCCCGGCATAAGCGCCCGCGCGCACCACCTGCCCCGGCGGGATGGACACGAACAGCGCCACCGCCTGCGATCCCAGCCCCTCGCCCGAGGCGCCGTTCAGCCGCGAGAAGCTGGTGCCCTGCACATCCTCCGACAACAGGGAGGGGCCGTTGGGCGATTGCAGCACGTCAAAGCCCAGTCGCCCGCCGCCCGCCGACTGGAGGAACGCACCGTTGGGCGCGCGCTCCGCGGTCAGATACCATTGGCATGGCGCGCCATCGTGCAGCACCACCACATCCGTCTGCTCCAGCGCCTCGCCGGCGGTGGGTTCATAGCCGCGCCCGTAGATGCCGCGCCACGCCGTCTGGCCGGCCAGCCGCAGATCGAGCTGGCACGGATCGCCGCTCGCCGGTGATGATGCGCCAAGCGCCGGGAGCTGCGCGGGCGCCCCGCCCTCCGCCGCCGCCGCTGGCGCCGGTATCGCCCCAAGCAGCAGGCCGAACAGCAGGCCGAGCAGCAGGCCGAGTAGCGGAGCGCGCGGCGGGGCGGCACGGTTATTTCGCATCCTGTTTCTCCCGGATCATATCCAGCCGGATCGG
Source organism: Sphingomonas sp. CCH5-D11 (assembly GCF_001557395.1). Lineage (NCBI taxonomy): Bacteria > Pseudomonadati > Pseudomonadota > Alphaproteobacteria > Sphingomonadales > Sphingomonadaceae > Sphingomonas > Sphingomonas sp. CCH5-D11. The sequence continues at coordinate 1,069 of NZ_LSKH01000044.1, forward strand.
CGCCTCGATCCGGGTTGGGCCAGCCTTGCCGGTCGGCACCGCGACGTCGGTCGTCACCCGCCGCCCATCCACCGTGACGCTGATCTGATAGGTCGCCCCTTCCACCAGCCCGTCGAGGAAGAAGCGCCCCGATCCGTTGGTGAAGACGAGCTTGGGCTCCGGCTCCTTGCCGCCCACGCGCCGCGCCTCGCCCGAGACGAAGGGCAAGGGCGTGCCCGCCGCATCGGCCAGCACGCCGACGATCGCGGCGGCGCCGCCGTCGCTCGACTGTGCCGGGCGCAGCAGATAGCCGGATCGGAAACCCGGCTTCAGATTGAACACCGCGCCCGCGCCCGGCGCGGCCCGGTCGCCGCGCTGGTCGACCTGGATCGAGCGTTCCAGATAGGGCTGCAGGTCCGGGATCACGCCGGCGCCCAGCCAATCGGTATAAGCGGCATAGCTGGTCACGGCGGAGCCGAAGCCGGTGCGCGGCTCCACGGCATAATCGCCGTCCTTGGGCGGCGTGACGATGGCGAAGCTGTTCAGCACCGGGCGGGACAGGGCAAAGGCGCCGTCCGCCATCACCAATGCGGTACCGAAGCCAAGCGAGGTACGCAGATCGCGCACGCCCGGTGCGGCGGTGCGCACCACATCGGCAAATCCCTCGAAGCGATTGCCGACATAGCTGCCGCGCACATATTGCCGATCCGCCCCGTCGCGGCGCTCCACCCCGGCGCTCAGCCCGGCGGCGCCCACGCCCTGCGCGGCGATGCGGTTATATTCCAGCCGGCTGGCATTGTCGCGCGTGGCATAGCTGGCGGACACGGTGCCGCGGCCAAGCGGCACGAACAAAGCGACGCTGGCGCTCAGCCCGCTGTCCTCGCGCGCCTTCACGTAATCGACATTGGCCGAGATGGTGCCGAAGCGCGCCTGATAGGAGGCGCCGACGCCCACGAACCAGCGTTCGCCGCCCGCGCCGAAATCGCCGAAGTCGCGCAGGCGATCATAGCCGCCGGACAATTGCAGGCGGGTCCGCTCGCCCACCATCTGGCCATAGCGCGCCTGCGCCGAGACGGCGGTGAAATTGCCCCCGAACAGCCCATCGAGCGTGCGATAGTCGCGCCCGGTCAATTGCACCTGCGCGTCCAGCGAGCGGCCGAGCTGCTGATCGGTATCGCGCCACGAATAAAGCAGCACCGCCGATGCGGTGGCGAGCGAGGGCGCGCGCACGTCGGTGGACGCGGCAACGAAGATCGACCCCAAGGGCGAGGCCCAGGTCACTTCGCCGCCCAGATTGGTGAAGCGCTCGTTCCCCTCCACGCTCGCTCCCACGGTCAGCACGTCGCTGACGCCGTAGCGGGCATAGCCGAGCAGGTTGAAATCATCGCGGTCGTAACGGCGCAGCCCGCCCTCGTCGCGATAGGGAACGCCGGCATTGGCGGAAAATTCGAGCATCCCGGGCGCCAGCAGGTCGATATCGTAGAAAGCGGGAAAGCGGATCGTTTCCACCTCGCCGCTGGCATAAGTGATGCGGATCTCCACGTCGTTCGTGGCCGAGGGCATCAGCGAGAAATCCTGCAGCGAATAGCGCCCCGGCGGCAGCGAGAAGGTGCGCCCGCCGCGCCCGTTCACCAGCACGTCGACCCGCGCCGGCCGGTCGATCTCGAACGCGCGCGCGCCGCCCCGGCGGATGTTCAGATAGGGATCGATGCGATATTCGCGCCGCGCCGCCAGGCCCATGATGCGCCCGCCGCGCTGATAGGAGCGGCGACCGATCGACAAGTCGCCCGCCTCATAGCGGATCAGCCGATCAACATCGTCATACGTGGCGCGAACGTCGCCCCGGCTCCACTGCCGCTCGCCGCGCTCGGCATAGCGCAGCCGCCCCTGAAGCGCGACGCCGCCGATGTTGAGCCCGAGGTCCGCATCCGTGGCGAAGCCGGACAGGCCCGTTTCCCCGCGCGAGGATTGCGCCACCACGTCCACCCCGCCGCGAAACGAGGCATAAGCGGACACGCCCGCCTGCTCGACAAAGGCAAGCTCCGGCCGCGCCCGCGCGCCGCGCATCCGGATCACGCGCGCGGATCGCATGGCCATCGGCACGCCAACCGTCATCACCAGTTCGCCGGGATCGAACGCCACCGTCAGGCCAAGCGCGCGCAGCTCCGCAAAGCCGACGCGCGCGCCGCGGTTCGCCAGCGCCTTGAACGCATCCGCCTGCGCATCGAGCAGGATCGGCAGCAGCACCTCCGTCACGAAGGCGCTGTCGACATGCCCCTCCCCGGCCGGGTCGATCATATAGGCGCCCGCCGGCATGCCATCCAGCAGCACGGTGTAGCGCCCCGCCGCCACCGGCGGGCGTTCCTTGCCGAACACGCGGCGGAAGATGTCATCGGCGGACGGGGTCGCCTCCGCCGGGCCCGCGGGCGCGACACCGTTCTGGACCGGCGCTCCAGCCTGGACCGGCGCCCCGGCTTCGACCTGAGTTTGGGCCGGGACCTGAGTCTTGGCCTGGACCTGAGTCTGGGCGATCACCATGGAGGGCAGGCTCGCGCTGACCGACAGCAGCGCGAGGCGCCCGAGCCCAACCAGCCGGGCCACGGCCTAGTTCAGCGTGATATACTGGGTGGTCAGCTTGCCGGAGAGGGCGTGACCCTTGAGATCGGCGGGCATGGCGATCCGCACCACCCGCTCCACGCCGGGCAGGATGTTCAACCCGGCCAGCGATTTCACCGCCTCCCCTTCCAGACGATGCGGCGTGCCGTCCGCGCTCAGCTCCAGCACCGGGCGGTCAAGGATCGCGCGGCTGGTGCCTTCGGACTTGATGCGCAATTCCAGCTCGTCCTCGCCGGCGGCATTCTTCACCGCGGAAACGCCGGCCAGCGTCGCCTTCGCCTGGCGGTTCTCCGGCATGACATAGAGCGCCGCTTCATAGCGGTAGCGCATCGTCACATCGGCGGTCAGATCGCTGCGCACCTGTTCCTTGAACTGGATCGGCAGCTGTTCGGTGACGATGCGATAGGCAAGCTCGGTGGTGGGGGCGGTGTCGCCGACCCATTGCACGCGAAAGCTTTGCGACGACTTGGGCGGGATAACCATCTGCGGCGGGGAGACGATGATATTCTCGTCATCGGCCGTCAGCGTATCGGACCCGTCCGGTTTCTGCGCGCGCTGAAACGCCTTTACCTCGATGGCGATCGGCACGTCATGAGTGTTGGTGATCACCGCCGTCTGCGCGGCGCGCGCGCCCGATGGCGCAAGCTGGATCACGATCGGCTTCAGATCATAAGCGAGCGCGGACGTGCCGGCGCTGGCGGCGATGGCGAAGCCGGCCAGGCCAAGCGCCCGGCGTGCATGGTTGAACATATCGTTTCCCCCCAAAGCGATGATGTGCCCGACGGCCCGGATCGGCGGCGCAAGTGGGGGGAAGGGGAGCGACCCCCTCCCCCCGACCGCGAGATCCTGAGACCGGGGGGTGCTCAGAAGTTCGCGGCGAGCGTGATCGTCAGCTCGTCCGAATAGGTGCCGGCGACTTCATAGTTCGACAGGCCGTTGAACTGCAGGTCGAGGTTGCCGGTGCGGGTGCCGCCGTTGAGCAGGATGTTGGTCCAGTCATTGTCGGTGACGATCACGACCGGCGCATTCTTCATTGCCGCCGAGCTGGTGCTGGTGGCGCCGATGCCGAGGCCCAGGAAGCTGGCTTCCACGTCATAGCGCACGTTGACCGAGCCGTTCGATTCGGCGTGACGCATGCCGCCGTTCAGCGACTGGAGCGAGACGGTGTAGGGCGAGTTGCAGGCATAAGCGATGGTCAGCACGCCCTGGTTGCCCGTCTCGCTCATGTTGACATTGTAGGTGCCGCTGCCCTCGGGGAGCAGTTCGCAGTTGCTGGCGACCGTGCCGGACAGCGCCAGCTTATACTGTTCCGAATCCTTGCCGACCTGCGCCGAAGCCGGTGCAGCAGCCGCAACCATCGCCAGCGTGGCGGCCGAAATAAGTGCGAGAGCCTTCATGATTACCTCCTGTTGGTCATGCTGGGTCTGCAAGTGATATCTTCCCCCCCTCCAGTTCTCGCCGTGCGCCAGGACACGGGAACTGTTCGGTTGAAGCTGCTTGCCCCCGCCAACAAGGTTGCGGAAACGGCGCCCCGGCAACAATCGCGCATCGGACGCTGGCGCTGCTCTTCGGAAAGCGCCGCCGGGCCGATGGATCGCACAGCGGACCGGATGATCGTGGTCGCGCGTCTTTGGACGCCGGGCAAGCCATGGTTCACGCGCAGGACGGCAGAATACTCACAAAGAGGCAGGAGCGTGCAACTATCGACGCACTCCTACTGACATCTTCGTAAGTGCGGCAAAGTCTGCTTAAGGAACGGTGAACAGACCGGACGGGGCCGGGAATGTTCAGTCTAGGGGGGAATTACTTCATGCAAGATGCGCTGCGCGCGGTGCTGCTGTGCACCAACAACATCTGGCGCGAAGCCATTGTCGCCGCCCTGCGCATCCAGAACATCGAGGTCCTGCCCGCGCGCGCCGCGCCCGGCGGCCATGGCTTCGCCGCGACCAATGATGATGGCCCCGCCCGCGCCGATCGCATCCCCGACGTGGCGCTGATCGCGGCGGATCATGATCCGGCGGACCTCGCGCAAGGCATGGCCGCGCTGCCGATCGCCAATTGGGTGGTGATCGGCGGCCCCGCGCAGCAGCCGCTGGTGGCGCAGCTCCAGGCGGCGGGGCGCAGCGTCTCGCTCGCCTCGCCAGCGCTTGACGGTCGGCAGCTTGCGCATGTCGCGGCGCTGGCGGCGCTCGGCCAGCCGATCTGCACCACCCCCGATCTGCTGTGCCCCGCGCCGCACGACGGCGACATGCTCGAGCAGGCGGGGCTGGACGAGGAGCAGTGGCAGTTGATGCGCTGCCTGTCCGAAGGGCTGTCGAACAAGGAGATCGCGCGCCTGCACCAGACATCGGAGGGCGCGGTGAAGGCGCGAATCCGGGTGCTCCTGTCGCGGCTTGGCGTCGCCAACCGGACGCAGGCGGCGGTGATCGGCGCGCGCGCGGGGCTTCGGATGGAGCGCGGCACGCCCCGCCCCCGGCTGGTGTTTCAGCAGCCATCGGTGCCGCCGGCGGCGCTTTACGCCCTGGCGAGCTGACCCGTCGTCTGCGATCTTGATCCTCTGAACAGGCGCTGCCGAACGCCCGCCGTAACGATCTTGCGCGATTGAACCAAATCGTGCGATGAGTGCGCGGACAAGCTTCAATCGACGCGCGGGGCTCCGGCATGAATGCAATCACCAGCCAGATCGGCGATCTTGCCGAGGCCGGCGAGCGGATGATCGAACGGCTCCGGCGCAAGGCGTTCCTGCCGGAAAGCCGCAAGGGCCTCAACGTCCGCTTCGGCATTGCCGAGGCCGCCGCGCTGCTCGGCTGCTCGACCAATCGCATCCGCATGGCCGAGGATGACGGCCGCCTCCCCCCGCCCCCCGCCAGCGAGAGCGGCCGGCGGCTCGGCTATACGGTGGAGGAGATGCTCCACATGCGCCAGGTGCTGGGCGCCTCCCCTGCCCGCGCGCCGCTGGACGTGCCGGCGATCATCGCGGTGCAGAATTTCAAGGGCGGCGTCGGCAAGTCCACCGTCACCACGCATCTGGCGCATTATTTTGCGGTGCAGGGCTATCGCGTGCTGGTGGTGGATTGCGACAGCCAGGCGACCACCACCACCCTGTTCGGCTTCAACCCGCATTTCAACATCACGCGGGAGGAAACGCTCTACCCCTATCTGTCGATCGACCCGACCGAGGCGGATCTTGGCTATGCGGTGAAGCGCACGCCCTGGCCGAACGTCGATCTGATCCCGTCCAACCTCGAATTGTTCGATGTGGAATATGAGCTGGCGGCGGCGGGCTCCAACGGACAATCCGTCTTGGCGGCGCGGTTTCGCAAGCTGAAACAAGGGCTTGTCGATCTTGCGCGGGATTATGACGTGGTCATTCTCGATCCCCCGCCCGCGCTCGGCACGATCAGCCTGGCGGTGATGCAGGCGGCCAATGCGCTGCTGGTGCCGCTGGCGGCGACGACGCCCGATTTCTGCTCCACCGTGCAGTTCCTGTCGATGATGGATCAGGTGCTGCGCCAGCTCGAAGGCGCCGGGATCCAGGTGGATTACAGCTTCGTCCGTCTGATCTGTTCCAAGTTCGACGCCAATGATCCCAGCCACGCCATGGTCCGCGCGATCATGGAGCAAAGCTTTGGTCCGGCGCTGCTGCCGGTGCCGATCCTCGATTCGGCCGAGATCAGCCACGCCGCGCTGCGCATGATGACGGTCTATGAGCTGGAAAAGCCGATCGGCACGCCCAAGACGCACAAGCGCTGCCGCACCAATCTGGACGAGGCGCTGGGGCAGATCGAGCAGCTCGTCCGCCAGGGCTGGGGCCGCGTGGCACCGGCGCGCGAGGAGGATGTGATCCATGCCGCGGCATAGCAAGGCAGCCTCCACCGCCCACCCCTTTCCTACACGCCCTTGTTCCGCATATGTTCCGCGCGTTTTCGCCAGCAGGGGAGGCATGTGATGGCGCGTAAACAATCCGACTACCTCGCCGGACTG
>NZ_LSKH01000045.1:0-414 GCF_001557395.1 Sphingomonas sp. CCH5-D11
CGCACCGACCGGCGCGCCCGCCTGGGCGTTCGCGATGAAGAACCGCCAGACCATGACCCACGGCGCGACCATCGCCGCCCACACGCTGCGCTCCGGCGACGGCGGCGGCAGCGGCGCTTCCGTCGATATCAGCCAGAAGGATTGATCCATGTTCAAGCGACCGACCATCCGCTACGGCCAGACGCCCGAGCCGGCCACACCCTATCAGCGCGCGGCGCAGGCATGGGATGACCGCATCGGTTCCGCGCGCGTGCAGGCGAAGAACTGGCGGCTCGCCTTCTTCGGCACGCTGGCGCTTTCGGGCGGTCTGGCTGGCGGCCTCGTCTGGCAATCGACGCGCGGCCATATCGTTCCGTGGGTCGTGCAGGTCGATCGGCTGGGCGAAGCGCAGGCGGTTGCGCCCGCCGAGGCCGG
>NZ_LSKH01000046.1:0-3487 GCF_001557395.1 Sphingomonas sp. CCH5-D11
TTGAGCACCTGCCCCCGCCGGCGTTCCTTTAGCGCGTCCGCGACTTCGGCAATCTGCTCCTTGCTCGCCGCGACGGTCGTGGGCGAGCCGAGATACAAGGTATTCAGCCCTGCCCGCGCGAAAGCCGCCCGGGTCGCCGGGGGTGTGAAGCTCGTCGCGACCACCAGGTCGGGCGAAAGCGCGATCACTTCCTCCGCGGTACCCGCCGTGGTGCGAAACCGCCGCGCCACGTCCAGCGAGATGGAGGTAGCGCGCAAGTCCTGCGAATAATGGCTGATCGCCGCGATCCGCTCAGGAGGGACGAGCGCGAGCAGCAGCTGGTCCGCACACGGGTTGAGCGACACGATCCCGCCCCGCCGCGCCGGCTGGTCGGCTGTGCAGCCGGCGAGGAGGAGCGCGAGGAGCAGCGTCGCGCGGTCGAACATCTGCTGATTACCTCGCCTGGTCCGTCATGCCGGGCCAGTCCCGGCATCCAGGGTTCCGCAAACCTCATGCTTGCGAGTTCGCGGAACCCTGGACCCCGGCACAAGCCTGTCCTGAGCTTCGCCGAAGGGGCCGGGGTGACAAAAGGGGTCGATTAAGGTCAATCCAGCTTCACCCGCACACCGCCATACACCGCCCGGCCGATCGTGCCGTAGTTCGCCACCGTCCGGTAATCGGCATCGAACAGGTTCTCGACCCGCCCGTACAGCGAGAAGCGATCCCCCAGCGGCAGTTCGGCGCGAATGTTGGTGATCGTATAGCCATCGAGCCGAACGGTGTTTGCCGCATTGTCGAAACTGTCGCCGACCACCAGCACCGTTCCGCCGAGCCCCAGACCAAATGGGAAGCGGTAATCGGCGGACATGCTGACCATGTCCTCGGGCCGGCGCGCCAGATCGTTGCCGACGAACCCCTCGCTGCGGTTTTCGCTGTCGATATGGCTATACGACCCGCTGATCGTGAAGCCTTGCGCCGGCCGCATCACCAACCCGAGTTCGACGCCCTCCGCGCGGGTGCGGGCGATGTTGCTGTACGTGAAGGTCAGCGAATCGAAGTCGATCTGGTTGCGCGTCTTGCGGTTGAAATAGGTCGCGCTGGCGACGAGCTGGTCGCCGATCAGCTTCTGCTCGACGCCTGCATCCCAGCTCTTCGCCGTCTCGGGATCGAGCGTCGGCGTGCCGTAGAAGGGCGCATAGAGCTGGTACAGTGTCGGCGCCTTGAAGCCTTCGGCGTAGCTTGCGCGCAGCGTCGTGCCGGTCGGGAGCGTATAGGCCGCATTTGCCGCGAAGGTGGTGTGCCCGCCAAACGCATCGTCGTCGTCATGACGCACCGCGCCGGTCACGGCCAGGCCCTCCACCGGAGTCAGGATCAGCTCGCCCCACACGCTCGTCACGCCGCGGCTGAAGCGGTCGAACCCGTCGGAAAAGCGCGTGTCCTCATGCTCGACGCCGGCGACGAGCCGCACCGCGTCGATCGCCTGGAAATCGCCCTTGTAAGTGTAGCGCTCGCTGCGACCGCGCCCGATGAACTGCGGCTCCGCACCCAGGTCGCGATCGAGATTGTCGCGGTTGATGTCGGCGATCTGGAAGGCAATCGTGTTGCGGAACCGGCCGTCCGCGAAATCGGCATGCAGCCCGGCATAGCCGTACAGCTCCTGCGCGGTCGAATATTCGCGTGTGTCTGCGAAGGCACAGGTCGGCGCGGGAAAGCCATCGAGATCGGTGCGGCTGTCTGCCCAATAGCCGCGCAGGTCGAGGCGCAGGTTGGGCGCGAACGCCACTTCCACCCGGCCGCTGGCGCCATACTGGCGATAGCCGTCGCGCTCGCTGCCCTGATCATAGGCCGAGATGCCATCGGTGCGGAGGTAACCGCCGGTCAGCGAGCCGGAAACGATGCCCGAGCTGCCGGAAACGCCGCCGCTGGCGAACAGCGTGTCCATGTCGCCATATTCTACATTGCCGCGCGCCTGCAGGCCCTGGGTCGGCGCCTGCGTGATGACGTTGACGACACCGCCGATCGCCTGGCTGCCCCACGGCACCGAGTTCGGCCCGCGCAATATCTCGACGCGCTCGACCGAGGCGGAGAGCAGATTGGCGAAGTCGAACGCGCCGCCGGTGGACGACGGATCGTTGACGCGAACCCCATCGATCAGCGTCAGCGTCTGGTCACCCTCCGCGCCGCGGATGCGCACGGCGGTCAACGTGCCGATGCCGCCGTTGCGCGTGACGGTGATGCCCGGCGTGGTCTGGAGCAGGTCGGTCAGCACGACCGTCTGGCGCTGCTCGATCGTGTCGCGATCGATGATCGTCACCGCCTGGCCGGTAGTGTCGACGTCCTGCGGCACGCCGCTCGCCGTCACCACGATGTCACGATCGCGGTCGAGATCCTGCGCCAGCGCCGGCGCGGCGATCAGCGCTGTCGATGCCGCCAGCCAGTGGATGATCTTCATTGTTCTTGCCCCAAACAGGGCCGCGGCCGGCGCTTGCCTGCGCCGTCCGTCAGCCGATCCCTCTTGTCGCTCGCTCGAGGGTTTCGGCCTCGTCCGCCCGGCACACCCCGTCCGCGCGATGGATCGACGTGCGACCGGCAGGTCTCCTGGCTCTCGGGTCCATCATGCCGCCCTGCCTTCCCGGATCGCTCCAGTGGCTGGGATGGGCGGCACTCGCCGATCACAGTTGCGGGGGCAGCGCGGGTGCGGGCGATGCGCCCTTCCCGACTTCCCTTTTCATCCCGTCTCCGGGAACCGTTCGCGGCTGGTGCCGTAGGACCGATGCGGCCGATCCGTCAATATTCCACGCCCTTTTGCGCGTTGAACCCGGCATTGAAGGGATGCTTCACCTCGCCGAATTCGGTGACGAGATCGGCGATTTCCACCAGTTCGGGCCGGGCGCCGCGACCGGTGACGCAAATGTGCTTGGTCAGCGGCCGCTCCTTGAGGAACGCCAGTGCCTCGGCGAACGGCAGGGTGTCGTCGGCGAGCACGATGTTAAGCTCATCGAGGATCACGAAGTCGATCTCGGGATCGAGGATCAGTTCCTTGGCCCGCTCCCACCCGCGCCGCGCCGCCGCGATGTCGCGCGCGCGGTCCTGCGTATCCCAGGTGAAGCCCTCGCCCATGCTCTCGAAGCTGACGAGGTCGCTCGGATGATCGGTGAAGAAGTTGCGCTCCCCCGTCTCCCATGTCCCCTTCACGAATTGCAGGATCGCGACGCGCATCCCCCAGCCGATCGAGCGGATCGCCATGCCGAAGGCGGCGGAGGACTTGCCCTTGCCGTTGCCGGTATGGACCAGCAGCAGCCCGCGCTCGAGCGTTCGCCGCGCCTGCATCTTGTCGCGCGCCACCTTCATGCGGCGCATCCGCTCGTTGTGACGGGAATGGTCGTCGGGCTGGTCATTCATGGCAGCGCCTATCGCTGGGTGGCACGACGCACGCAACTGCCGCAAGCCCGCCCACATCGTCACCCCGGCCCTGTGCCGGGGTCCACCGGCCCGCAAACTCGCCGGC